>CAYNOF010000779.1:0-6782 GCA_964398335.1 uncultured Rhizobiaceae bacterium | reverse complement strand
GCTCGTCATACCGCCACGAGATCGCGCCGTTCGACGATCAGGGACCGCGGCGCGTGCCGACCGTGGGCTATCGCCTGGCGCTGGTCGCCGCGGTGATCCCCTCGCGCGAACGGCTCGAGGAGCTGAAGCGGGCGGCCGATCCGAAGCCGCCGCCCGCGCCACCCGTGCAGGCGGCGCCCAAGCCGCCCGAGCCGCCGCCACCGCCGGCGACCGTGACGCCCGAGGCCATGGAGTTCGCGGCCTGGAGCGCGATCGTCAACACCACCGACCCGCAGGTGCTGGAGGCCTTCGTCAAGCAGTTCCCGGATGGCGTCTATGCCGGCATCGCGCGCGCGCGCATCGCCGAGCTGCGCGCCAAGGCGGCGCGCGATGCGCAGGACGCGGAGAATGCACGGCGGCGCGAGGACGAAGCCCGGCGCGCGGCCGCGGCGGAGGAGGCGAAACGCGCCGCACAGGACGAGGCGCGTCGCGCGGCGGAACGGATCGAGCAGGCGCTGGCGCTTGACGAGGCGTCGCGGCGACGCGTGCAGATGGGGCTGGCGCAGAAGGGCTTCGACCCGGGCACGCCGGACGGGATCTTCGGTCCGCAGACGCGGCAGATGATCGCCCGCTACCAGCAGAGCCGCGGCGAGCCGCCGACCGGCTTCCTCGACAAGGCCGGGTACGAGGCGCTGACGCGCGACGTGCGGCCGCCGCCGCCCGCCATGGTCGAGCGCCAGCCGCGGCCGCCCCAACCCGCCACCGCGTGGGCGGCGACCTATTTCGACGGCTGCCGGGAGTCCTGCTTCCGCATGAACGAACGCACGGCGCTCAGGATCGACTGCCCGCTGATGTGCAGCTGCAACGTCCGCAACCTCACCAACAGGTTCTCGCCCGCGGAGCTGAGCGACATCGCCCAGGACGCGCTCAACCGGCGCCGCACCGAGCGGGTGATGCAGTACCGTGCCATCATTCACATGTGCATGAACATGGCGCGGCGCTGACGCCTCCGGATCGCCATCTTTGCGATATGCATTGGCCGACGCAGCCCTGAAGGCGCGGATGCGTTCACCTTCGGGGACCGCCTGTTGCGCGCGAAGACGAGCATTGTTTCGGTGTCTGACGATCGCAATGACAGCAGGGCGCCGCGCCGTATCGCGGGCGCTGGCCTGCGCCCTGGCGGCGGCGGCTTTCGCAGGCGACGCGCCGGCGCAATCCGCCGAGCCCAGGCCCGAGCGCTTCTACAAACCCCAGCCGCTGGCCGAAGACTTCACCCTGCCGATGCCCTGCGGCGGCGCCATGGTGTTCCGCCGCGTGGACGTGCCGCGCGAGGGCTCGGCGCGCCGGCGCATCGTCATCGGCGGCGATGATCCGCGCTTCGAGTACGCCGAGGCGAGCCGCGAGGAATACGTCGAGGGCGCCTTCACCGATCGCTCCGATGCGCATCGCCGCTACTACTACATCGCCAAGTACGAGATCACGGCGCTGCAGCTCGCCGCGCTCAACGGCGAATGCGAGACGCCCGGCCGCGAGCTGATGAAGCCGGCGGTGCGCACCACCTGGTTCGACGCCGTGCAGGCCGCCCAGCTCTATTCGGAATGGCTGCTGAAGAACGCCCGGGACCGGCTGCCGCGCGAGGACGGCACGCACGGCTTCCTGCGCCTGCCGACCGAAGCCGAGTGGGAGTTCGCCGCGCGCGGCGGCGGCGAGGTGAGCCCGCAGGAATTCGAGGCCACGACCTTTCCGATGAAGGAGGGCATCGAGAAATACGTGTGGTTCGGCAGCACGCGCTCGGCCAATGGCGAGCTGCAGATCGTCGGCGCGCTCAAGCCCAATCCGCTGGGCCTGCACGACATCCTCGGCAACGCCGACGAGATCGTGCTCGAATCCTTCCGCCTCTATCGCGCCAGCGGCGCGCGCGGCCAGACCGGCGGCTATGTCGTGAAGGGCGGCAACTACCAGACGGTCGAGGCCAATATCCGCTCCTCCTACCGCCAGGAGATCCCGCCCTTCGACGAGCAGGGGCCGCGGCGCGTGCCGACCGTGGGGTTCCGCCTGGCGCTGGTCGCCGCCGTGATCCCCTCGCCCGACCGGCTGAACGCGCACAGATGGGCCGCGCCGCCGCCGCCCCAGCCGCCGCCGGTATCGAAGGAGGCGATGGAGCTGGCGGCGTGGAACGCCGTGTCGCGCAGCAGCGATCCGGCGGTGTTCGAGGCGTTCCTCAAGCGCTTCCCGGACGGCGTCTATGCCGGCATCGCCAGGGCCAGGATCGAGGAGCTGCGGACGAAGGCGGCGGCCGAGAACACGCGCCGCCTGGAGGACGACAAGCGCCGCCTCGCCATGGAGCAGGAACGCCGCGCGGCGGCCGATCGCGCGCGCCAGGAGGATCAGGCCCGGCGCGATGCGCAGGCCCGGCAGGACGAGCAGGCCCGGCAGGAGGAGCGCACGCGCAAGGAGGAAGAGGAACGACGCGTCGCGGCGGCGGAACAGGCGCGCCGCCTGCGCGCGCAGATCGAGGAGGAGGAAGCGCGCCGGCGCGCCGCGCAGCCGCCGCGCATCACGCCCGGCCAGCGCGCGGCCTTCATGGGCCGCTGCGTCTATGCCTGCCGCAACGACGATCGCATCCCCTCGATGCGCCGCGGCGCCTGCGCGGACTATTGCGACTGCGTGGTCGACGAGGACGAGCGCCAGTTCAGCGCCGCCGACCACGCGCAGATGAAGGCCGATTCACGCGCCGGCTACCTCACGCCCAAGCTGCGCCAGTTCCAGGGCATCTTCGCCGCCTGCCATTATCGCGTGTTCGGGCGCTGATGGAGTCGGCGGACCATATTGCTTCGTGTCGGGCCGGGACATGGTCGCGCCGGGCATTTGCTGTGGCGCCCGGCGGCACCTGGTGACGATCGCCTTGCGGGAGGCATCGCCACGCCGCCGTCGGTTGCTCAGAACGGAATCTCGAAACGATCGCCCCTGGCCTTCACCGGCACGGCGTGCGGGGCGCCGAAATGGGCGGGCATCAGCAGGCCGCCGTCGGCGGCGACGCTGCCCAGCACGCGCCTGCGCGTGGCGCGTGCTTCGTCGGGGTTCTCGCAGAAGGCGCTGTTCCACTCGGGATGGAATACCTGCAGCGGGTGGTGGCAGATGTCGCCGATCAGCGCGGCGCGGCCCTGGCCGGACTGCACGCGCATCACCATCGAGCCCGGCGTGTGGCCGGCGGCGAGCTCCAGCGTGATGCCCGGCTCGATCTCGTAGCCGTCGTCGACGATCGTCGCCAGGCCGGCCGCCGCGATCGGGCCGATCGAGTCGTTGTAGATCGCCGCCTCGTCGGAGTCCGGGGTCTGCCCGGCGCGGCTCTTCACCCACTCGAACTCGCGCCTGGAATAGAGGTAGCGCGCCCTGGGGAAGGTCGGCACCCAGCGGCCGTTGAGCAGGCGGGTGTTCCAGCCGACATGGTCGACATGCATGTGGGTGCAGAAGACGACGTCGATGTCCTCGACCGCGAGCCCGGCATCGGCCAGGCGCTGCAGGTAGGGCATGTCGAGCATGTTGAAGTTCGGGCTGTGCGGCCGGAACTTCTGGTTGCCGATGCAGGTGTCGACCAGGATGGTGTGGCGCCTGGTCTTCAGCACCCAGGAATGCGTGCCCATGACGAAGCGGTCGGCGCCCGGGTCGTAGTGGCTGGGCACCAGCCAGCCGGCATGCTCCTGCAGCACCGCGCGGTCGAGATCGGGCAGCAGGAAGAGCGGCGCGAACGCCCGGCCCAGCGTCTCCTTGATGCGCAGCACGGTGATCTCGCCCAATTGAAACGAGATGGGTGTAGGGACCGGCCGGTTCATCGTGCGTGAGCTCCCTCGCGTACGGTACAAGCGCGAACCGTAGGTGCGGGCGGCGCGCCCCGCAAGTACACTGCCGTCAAGCCGCAACAAAGGGGGGCCTCCATGTCCGACGACAGCCAAGGCAGCAGCGACAGCCCGAACTTCGATCCCGGCTTCGGCGATAGCAGCGACAGCAGCACCGTCAGCGACAGCTTCACCGAGACCTCGCATGTCTCGTGGTTCGACCGCATGAAGCAGGCCGTCACCGGCGTCCTGATCGGCCTCGTGCTGGTCGTCGTCGCGGTCGGCGGGCTGTTCTGGAACGAGGGCCGCGCCGTCACCACCGCGCGCTCGCTGAGCGAAGGCGCCTCGTCGGTGATCAGCGTGCCGCCGGCGAGCGTCGATGCCGCCAACGAGGGCAGGCTGGTGCATGTCGCCGGCGACCTGAAGCTCGGCGGGCCGGCATCGGATCCCGAGTTCGGCCTGTCGGCGCCGGCGGTGAAGCTGGTGCGCAAGGTCGAGATGTTCCAGTGGAAGGAAGAGTCCAAGCAGGAGAAGCGCACCAACACCGGCGGCAGCCAGGACACGGTGACGACCTACACTTATCATCGCGAGTGGTCGGATCGGCGCATCGACTCGTCGCGCTTCAAGCAGCCCGGCGGCCATGCCAATCCCGAGATGCGCTACAGCGGCCGCGACTTCGTCGCGCCCTCGGCGACGATGGGCGCCTTCCAGCTCGACGCCGAGATCCTGGGCCATGTCAGCGGCGGCGAGCGTCTGCCGGTCGAGCAGGCACAGGTCTCGGCGCTGCGCCAGCGCCTGGGCGACAACGTGCAGCTCACCGACGGCGCGATCTATATCGGCGCCGATCCCGGCTCGCCGCGCATCGGCGATCTGCGCGTCAGCTTCGAGCAGGTCACCGCACCGCAGCTCACCGTCGTCGCCCGCCAGGCCGGCTCGGGCTTCGGCCGCTACCAGACCAAGGCCGGCGACCAGCTGCTGATCGTGCACAAGGGCGTGGTGCCGGCGGCGCAGCTCTTCAGCGAGGCGCAGGCGGCCAACAGCACCCTGACCTGGATCCTGCGCGGCGTCGGCGCGGTGGTGATGTTCATCGGCTTCGCGATGTTCTTCCGGCCGCTGGGCGTGCTGGGCGACGTGCTGCCGATCCTCGGCGACGTGATCCGCATGGGCACCGGCGCCATCGCCTTCGTGCTCACGCTGTTGCTGGCGACGCTCACCATCGCCATCGCCTGGCTGTACTACCGCCCGATCGTCGGCATCCTCGTGCTGGTGGTCGGCATCGGCGGCACGGTGGGCATGATCATGCTGGCCAAGCGGCGCAGTGCCGCACGCGTAGCCGCGGCGCCGGCCAAAGCAGCGGGGCCGGTGTCGTAGCGGCCCCGCCTTCCCCCGCTGGCGGGGGAAGGCGGGACGTGGCCCGTTGCGTCGCGTCGCGCGACACGGTAGCGGGAGGGCCATGGATATCCTGGCTCCGGTCTCGAAGCGCCTGCTGCTGACGCTCCTTGCGCTCTGCGCGCTCTCGACGGCCGCGCTTGCGCAGCAACCGCCGGCCGGCGCGCCCGAGCGGCCGTTCACCGTGATGCTGGCGGGCTGGACGCGCACGCTCGATCGCATCGCCGACGTCTCCACGCGACCCAACCTGGTGCCGGCCGAGATCGAGCAGCTGCGCCTCGAGGCGATGGAGGTGCGCGATTCGGCGAACGGTGCCGCGCAGGCGGCGCGCGACGAGCTGGCGCAATTGCGCACCTTGCTGACCGCGATCGAGCCGGTGGCGTCGCCCGACGCCAAGCCCGGCGAGCGCAAGGGCCGCACCAACGAGCCCGACGACGTCCGCCAGGAACGCGAGCGGCTGCGCAGCCAGGTGGCCCTGGTCGAGGGCCGCGTGAAGCAGGCCGAGCTCGCCGTGGCGCGCGCCGACCTGCTGATCCAGCAGCTCACCCGCCTGCGCGGCGAGACCTTCGTGCGCACGCTGTTGCGCAAGACGCCGTCGCCCTTCGCGCCGGCGACCTGGGAGCAGGCCTGGACCGATCTCGGCGACGTGGTGGTGCAGCAGCGTACGGGCGCGGCGATCTGGTTCAACGCCGACGCCAGGAGCGGGCCGCTGTCGGCCGCGCCGGTGGCGCTGGTCGGCGCCGCCATCACGATCGGCCTGTGGTGGTGGATCCGCCGCCTGCGTCAGCGCTACGGCCGCGACAGCGGCATCGCCGAGCCGACCTATCGCCAGCGCGTGGTCGCCGCGGCGCTCGACGGGCTGGGCTCGGTCGCCGCTCCCGTGCTGGCGCTCCTCTTCCTGATGGTGGTGTTCCGCAGCGGCGATCCCGGCGCGGCGACGACCTACTTCGTCACCCGGGCCGCGATCGGGCTGGCCATCGCGCTGCTCGCGTCGGGGCTGGGCGAATCGGCGCTGGCGCCGATGCGGCCGGTCTGGCGCATCGCGCGCTTCGACGACACGGCCGCGCGCCTGCTGTCGGATCGCCTGCAGCGCCTGGCCTGGGGCTACGCCGTGCTGGCGGCGCTGCACGGCTTCCTGGTGCCGCCCTATCCCGAGCGGCCGGCGCTGGAGGCGCTGGTGATCCTGCTCTTCGTCGCCGTCGCCGTGCCGCTCACCATCCCGGTGTTCCGCGCCGAGGCGTGGAACCGCGGCCGGGTCGAGGAGGGCGGCGTGCACGGCCCGCTCGGCGGCCGGCCATGGGCCGCCGGCCGTCACCTGATCACGCTGATCGCGCTGCTGTCGCTGGCGGCGGCGGCCTTGGGCTACGGCAACCTCGCCAGCCATCTCTACGATTCGCTGCTCTTCAGCCTGATCACCATCGCCGCGGCGCTGGTGGTGCGCCAGGCGGTGCACGACGTGGTCGAAACCGCCTCGGCGCCCGACACGCCCAGCGGCCGCTGGATGCGCCAGGCGATGGGGCTGGCCGCCGACTCGCCGCTCAAGGGCCGCTTCCTGCTGCTGCTGGCGCTCGACATCAC
>CAYNOF010000778.1:0-8602 GCA_964398335.1 uncultured Rhizobiaceae bacterium | reverse complement strand
CGATCTGCCCCGGCACGGTGCAGACGCCCTCGCTCGACGAGCGCATCGCGTCCCTGGGCGGCGACGCCAGCATGTTCAAGGCGCGCCAGCCGGGCGGCCGCTTCGGCGAGCCGGCCGAGATCGCCGCCCTGGCGGTCTATCTCGCCAGCGACGAGAGTGCCTTCACCACGGGCACGACCCATGTCATCGACGGCGGCTGGAGCGTCTGAGCCATGAAGATCGGCGACATCGTCGGCAAGACGCCCGTCATCCCCGTGCTGACCCTGGCCGGCGCGCCCGACGGCATACCGGTCGCACGCGCCCTGGTCACCGGCGGACTGTCGGTGATGGAGGTCACCTTGCGCACCGCCGGTGCGCTGGAGGCGGTGAAGGCCATCGCCGCCGAGGTCAAAGGCGCCATCGTCGGCGTCGGCACCGTGCTCGAGCCGGCGCAGTTCGCCAGGGCCAAGAAGGCCGGCGCCGCCTTTGCCGCCAGTCCCGGCTTCACGCCGGCCCTGGGCGCGGCGGCGGCCGATGCCGGGCTGCCCTACATGCCGGCGGTGTCGACGGTGTCGGAGGCGCTGGTGCTGCGCGAGCGCGGCTTCCGGCACCTCAAGTTCTTCCCGGCCGAGCAATGCGGCGGCCAGGACTTCCTGCGCGCGCTGGCGGCGCCGCTGCCCGACCTGCTGTTCTGCCCGACCGGCGGCGTCGACCTGGCGAAAGCTGCCGGCTACCTGACATTGTCCAACGTGCCCTGCGTCGGCGGCTCCTGGGTGGTCCCACCCGACGCCATCGCCGCCGGCGACTGGGCGCGGATCGAGGCCCTGGCGAGCAAGGCGGCGGGGCTGGGGCGGGGTGTGGCCCACCCGCCACAGGCCTGAGCGAAGGCGTGACCTTCAGGGGGCGCGACCGGGCGTCCTCTGGTGGAAAACATCTGATAATGGCAATGTGCGGTTCCCCGGGGGAACGCCGCCGATGGCGGCCAAGCCACTGAAAATGAAACGGGATCGCAGGGTCGGTCCGAAGGCCAAACGAAGATGTTTCCCAAGAGGCTGGCAAGTGTCTGGGCGGCGGCACTGACTGGCGCCGTCCTGTTCGCCGCGCCCCTCCAGGCGATGCCGGAAACGGCGATCGTGCTGAATTCCGACGAAGCCACCGTCAGCATCGTCGACCGCCGCACGATGAGCGAGATCGAGCGCATCCCGGTCGGCCGCGAGCCGCATCACCTGATCCTGACGCCCGACGGCCGCGACCTCGTGGTCGCCTCGACCCTGACCAACGAGCTGCTGTTCCTCGATCCGGTCACCGGCCGCGAGCGCAAGCGCATCCGCAACATCATCGATCCCTACCAGCTCGGCTTCTCGCCGGACGGCAAATGGTTCGTGACCGCGGCGCTGCGCATGAACCATGTCGATATCTACGAGGCCAAGGATTTCCGCCTGGTCAAGCGTCTGCCGCTGCACGCCTTGCCGAGCCATCTCACGTTCAGCGCCGACAGCAAGTTCGTCTTCTTCACCGTCCAGGGCTCCAACCAGGTCGCCGCGCTCGACCTCGCGCAGCAGGAAATCGTCTGGACGGCCGATGTCGGCGAGGCGCCGGCGGGCATCCTGGTCTTCCCCGATCAGAAGCGGCTGCTGGTCGGCCTGACCGGAGACGACGCGGTCGTGGTGATCGACATCGCCCAGCGCGCGGTCAGCCAGCGGATCTTCACCGGCAAGGGCGCGCACAACATCTTCAGGATGCCCAACGACGACAAGCGCGTGCTGATCACCAACCGCGTCGACGGCTCGATGTCGATCTTCGATCTCGACAAGCTGGAAGTGGTCGATCGCATCAAGGTGCCGGGTGGTCCCGACGACGTCGATTTCTCGCCCGACGGCAAGACCGTCTGGGTGACCCAGCGCTGGCGCCGGCGCATCACCGCGGTCGACCTGGTTGCCCGCAAGATCATGGGCTCGATCGTCGTGGGCCGTTCGCCACATGGCATCTACATCAACGGGCCGTATACGGTATCGCGCTCGGTATTGCCGCCGCCCGAGCCTTTGGACTCGACGGCCAAGAGATAGACCCTCTCCACGAGCGGCGGCGCGATCGGGGCTGCGCCGCTTGGGATGCGTACGATGATCCAGTCCCTCACCGACCTGTGGATCGAGATCCAGAGCCAGCTGCTGGAGCTGGTGCAGCCTCTGGTGCACGATCTCGGCCTGACCGAGTTCTATGACGACGTGCCCGCCGGTCTCGAGCTCTTGACCATGGGCGTGCTGCAGATCGCGGTGATCGCGCTGCTCTTCCGGCCGCTCGAGTCGCTGGCGCCGGCGCAGCGCTGGGAGAACCGCAAGCTGGTGCGCGTCGACGTCGTCTACACCGTGCTCAACAAGCTCGGCATCGTGCCGCTGGCGCTCTTCCTCATCCTGCTGCCGCTCAACGACGAGCTGATCGAGCTGACGCGCGATCTCGGCTTCGTGCTGCCGACAGTGGAGCAGGTGATCCCCTGGCTGCGCGACAAGCCGCTGGCGCTCTTCCTCGTCTACTTCCTGCTCTACGATTTCGCCGGCTACCTCTGGCACCGCGCACAGCATGCGCTGCCGTGGCTCTGGGCGCTGCACAGCCTGCATCACAGCCAGCGCCAGGTCTCGACCTGGACCGACGATCGCAACCACGTGCTCGACGACCTGCTGTTCGATCTCTACCTCGTCATCGTGGCGATCCTGATCGGCGTGCAGCCCGGGCAGTATATCGCCATCCTGATGCTGGGCCGGCTGATCGAGGCGTTCTCGCACGTCAACACGCGGCTGCGCTTCGGGCGCGTGCTCGACAAGGTGCTGGTCGACCCGATGTACCACCGCACCCATCACGCGCGCGCCAACGCCGCCGAGCCGCACATCCACGACACCAATTTCTCCGCCGTGTTCCCGATCTGGGACATCCTCTTCCGCACCGCGCATTACGACTACAAGCAGCGCGACAGCGGATTGGACGATCCCGATGCCGACCGCGACAACGGCAAGGGCTGGCTGGGCCAGCAGATCGCCGGCCTGGCCCGGCTGGGTCGCGCCATCGCCCGCACCTTCTCGTCGCGCGCGCCGCGGCCGAATCCGGCGGAGTAGGGCGTGAGGCTCACGCCGATCGGCGTGATCCGCACGCCCTTCGCCACCCTGGCCGATTGCCCGCGCAACGGCCGCGCCGTGCAGCCGCCACCGCTCTGCCGCGCCCTCGTCGAGCCGGCCTATGTCGATGGCCTCGCCAGCCTCGAGGGCTTCACGCACCTGATCCTGCTCTACTGGCTGGACCAGGCCAAGCCGGTGAAGCTGCGCTTCACGCCGCCCTTCGACGACACCGAACGCGGCGTCTTCGCCACCCGCGCGCCGAGTCGCCCCAATCCCATCGGCCTGTCGGTGGTGCGGTTCGACGGCATCGAGTCGCCGGGCGTGCTGCTGGTGCGCAACCTCGACTGCATCGACGGCACACCGCTGCTCGACATCAAGCCCTACCTGCCGACCACCGATGCCGAGCCGCAGGCCAGCATGGGCTGGCTCAGCGCCCGGCGAGGAAAGACTCTACCTGCTGACGGGTCGGGATAGGCGCGACGGCGCCATAGCCGGTCGTCGACAGTGCCGCCGCCGCGTTGGCGTAGCGCGCCGCATCGAACGGGCTGTCGCCGGCCAGCAGCCGGGTCAGGAACGCCCCATCGAACGTGTCGCCGGCGCCGGTGGCATCGACGGCGGCGACGCTGTGGCCGGGCAGCCGGCGGCGCTGCTGCGGCGTGGCGACCAGGGCGCCGTCCTGGCCCATCTTCAGGGCCACGATCGCCGGTCCCAGGCGCAGGTAGAAGTCGACGACGGCGTCGGGATCCTCGAGGCCGGTCAGCGCGATGGAATCGTCGAGGCTGGGCAGGGCGATGTCGACCCGCTTCACCGCCTCGTGCATCACCGCGCGTGCGTCCTCGACCGGCCACAGGCGCAGGCGCAGGTTGGTGTCGTAGGCGACGCGCTTGCCGGCTGCCTTCATCACGTCGATCGCGGCGGAACAGGCGTCGCGCGCCACCGGCGAGATCGCCTGGCTGATGCCGGAGATCTGCAGCATGTCGGCGCCGGCGAGGTAGTCGCGCGGCAGGTCGCCGGCGGCGAACAGGCTGGGCGCCGAGCCCTTGCGCATGAAGGAGAAATGGTGGCCCCGCGCATCGTGAGTGACGAAATACGCCGCGGTGTGTCCGTCGGACCGCCGCTGCACGCGGCTGCAATCGACACCCTCGCGGCGCCACAGCGCGACGAACAGGTCGCCGAAGGCATCCTCGCCCAGCGCGGTGAGATAGCCGACCGAGGCGCCCTGTCTTGCGGCGGCGATGGCGGCGTTGGAGGTGTCGCCGCCGAAGCCCTGCAGCCAGTTGGGCTCGCCGGGCCTGGTCTGGTTGAACTCGACCATCGGCTCGCCGAGGCAGATCAGGGAAGGCATCGCGACGGATTCCGCATGGTGGGCAGGGACGGCAATGCTAGCCTGATCGGCGGTTAGCGGCGAAGGAGGCAACCATGGGCATACTCGACCAGGTTCTTGGAGGTGTCCTCGGCCAGGCGCTGGGTGGCGGGCGCGGCGGTGCACAGGGCGCGCTGATCCAGGCGGTGATCGGCATGCTGCTGCAGGGCGGCGCCGGCGGGCGGCCTGTGGCCGGCTCCGGCGGCGGACTGTCCGATGTGCTGGGCGGCCTGGTGCGCGGTGCGCAGCCCGGCGCCGGCAACCCGCCGGATGGCCAGCTGGGCGGCATGCTGGGCGGCGGCCTGGGCGGCCTCGCCGAGATCTTCGGTCAGGCCGGCATGCGCCAGCAGGTCGATTCGTGGATCGGCCACGGCCCCAACATGGCGGTGTCGCCCGACGAGATCGCCGGTGCGCTGGGCAAGGAGCGCCTCGGCGAGCTTGCGGCGCAGGCCGGGATGTCGCACGAGGAGGCGGCCGGACACCTGTCCGAGATCCTGCCCGGCCTGGTCGATCGCATGACGCCTGATGGCGCGATGCCGCGCCAGGACCTCAATGCCGACGAGTTCGGCGCCATGATGTCGGATGTGCTGAACCCGCAGCGCTGAGCCGCGGGTCAGTCGCGCACGCGCTGCTCGACCACCACGTCGGCGCCGGCGCGATCGATCAGCAGGATGGTGTAGGGCGTCACGTTCACCGTACGCGTCGGCAGCAGCCGCGACGGGTGGCGCTCCTCGAACAGCACGACGATGCGGCCGGCGCGCTCGGCCGCCGAGATGATCGACACGGTGTGGTCGACCGACGGACGCTCGCCCAGGACGATGGCGACGCCGGTCTGGCGCGCCTCGTTGAACGGCGGCATCGGCTGATCGCCGCGCAGGCCGCGCCACATCATCTGCCACTGCGCCTCGGTGGTCGCGATCAGCGAGCCGCCGGCCAGCGGCGCACTGCGCACGCCGTCGAACTGGCGGAAGGTATAGGCCTTGGAGTCGCCGGCAGACATCCAGTGGAAGAGGGCGATGGCGCCGACGGTCATCGACAGCACCAGTGCCAGCACGCCCAGCGCGCGGCCGAGCCGGCTGCCGCCGCCCGGGCGATCCGGAACGTTCCTGGCGTGCGCGCGCCACGGGAGGGTGAGGTTCATGCGGCGCATGAAGCACCGCGAACATGGCCCGAATGGGATCGAATTGGGATGAATCGCGGCGCGGCGGTCCCCGCCCTGCCGCAAACCCCTATTGATTCGTCAGTGAAAACGGATCGTCGACGCGCGGCCAGTATGGCCGCGCCAGCTTGGTGTACTGGATGTTGGCGAAGTCCGGCTCGATGCTGCCCGGCGTGGTGACGTAGAGCACGTCGGCGGCGATGGGCGCGAAGCCGGCGTAGAAATGCTGCGTCGACTTCACCACCAGCGTCCTGTAGGCGGCGAGGTCGATGCCCAGCGGCGCATAGGCGTCGGGGTGGAAGAGCTGCGTGCGGTGCGTGTTGACCACCACGTCGACGCCGTCGGCGCCCTGCAGCCACACCGCGTCGCCGACATCCATCTTCACGCCCTTGTCGCCGAAGCTCTGCTTCACGTCGCGCGCGATCTTGCGCACGGTGACGCGCATGTCGACCGGATCGCCGCTCATCGGTCCGCACTTGCCGCCGATGCGCAGGTCGAGCGTCGCGCCTTCGCCGGCTTCCTCGGCGATCTGGAAGGCGATGGGATCCCACATCAGCCCGACCAGCGCCTTCTTCGCCTTGCGGTCGAGCAGGGCGCGCAGCACGAAGGTCGAGTCGCTGGGCGCGCCGCCGCCGGCATTGTCGGCGACGTCGGCCAGCACGATCGGCTTCGACGCCTTGGCGCCGTCGGCGTGCGCGGCGGCCTCGGCCGCGGTCCAGTAGGGCGTCGCCGTGCTGGCGCGCATGTCGTAGAGCTCGCGCCCGAGCTTCTCGGCCAGCGCCGCGGCCTTGGCCTTGTCGCCGTCGGCGATCACCAGCATGCGCGCGCCGACCTCGGCCACGTCGCCCCACGGGAAGCCGTGGCCCATCGACACCGCGAGGATGCCGTCCTTGCCCTCGAAGGACTGCATGCGCTTGACGAAGCCCTTCATCGGTTCGACCGGTGTGCGGTACATCGAGATCATGCGGCTGTCGAAGGTCGCCATCACCGGCTTCGTCCTGCCCTCGGCGGCGTCGGCGGCCAGCGTGAAGACCTCCTCGGCGCGGTCGATCGTGTCGATGTGCGGGTACTCCTTGAACGTCACCAGCACGTCGGCCGTGGTGATCATGGTCTCGGTGATGTGGCAGTGCAGGTCGAGCTCGCCGCCGATGATCGCCTTGGGCCCGACGATGGCGCGCACGCGCGTCAGCAGGTCGCCTTCGCAATCCTCGTAGCCGTCGGCGACCATGGCGCCGTGCATCGACAGCAGCACGATGTCGACCGGCATCGCCTTCTTGAGATCGGCCAGCAGCTCGTCGCGCAATTCCTCGTAGACCGAGCGCACGGTGATGCCCGAGGGCGGCGCGAAGGCGCAGACGCTCTCGGCGACGTTCCAGCCGCGCTCTTCCGCCCGCCTGCGCCAGACATGCAGCGGGGCGGAGAACAGGTTCATCGTGTGCTTCGTGGCATCGCCGTGGAAGATGCGGCCGAAGGTGCGGTAGCCGGTGGGGAAGGGGCAGAAGGTGTTGGTTTCGGTGCCGAGCGTGGCGATGAAGACGTTCATGGTGATCCCTGACAACGCGTTGCCGGCACCGTAGCGCAGTGGGCGGGGTTTGTGGGAACGTCGTGGCGGATTTCGAGTCGGAGGAAATGATGAAGGCGGAACGCGACCTGCCGGTCTGGCGCTCGCTGCTCTACGTGCCGGTCAACGTCGAGAAGTACGTCGACAAGGCCCATACCCGCGGCGCCGATGCCGTGCAGCTCGATCTCGAGGACAGTGTGCCGCCGGGCGAGAAGGAGGCCGCGCGGGCCCTGGTCGAGACGGCAGCGGCCCGGGTCGGCCGTGGCGGCGCCGACGTGGTGGTGCGCATCAACCGACCGCTGCAGATGGCGGTGCGCGACCTGGAGGCGTCCGTCTGCCCCGGCGTGCACGGCATCGCGGTGACCAAGGTCGAGGGGCCGGACCATATCCGGCTGCTCGATGAGCTGGTCAGTGAGCTGGAGCAGAAGCGCGGCCTGCCGCAGGGCTACACGAAATTCATCGCCATGATCGAGACGCCGCGCAGCTACTTCAGCATGCCGGCGATCGCGGCGGCGGCCGAGCGCATCGTGGCCATGAGCATCGGCGGCGAGGATTTCGCGTCGGAGGTCGGTATGGAGCCGACCGAGGAGACGCTGCAGCTGCCCAAGCAGACCATGATCTACGCCGCGAAATCCGCCGGCCTGATGCCGTTCGGCTATATCGCCAGTGTCGCGGGCTTCGGCGACTGGGATGCTTTCCGCCGCATGGTGCGCCGTTCGCACCAGTTCGGCTTCATGGGCGCCAGCTGCATCCACCCCGGCCAGGTGCCGATCGTCACCGAGGCGTACACGCCCACGGCCGATGAGGTCGCCTACGCCCGGCGCATTATCGAGGAGGACCGCAAACAGGCCGCCGCCGGCCGCGGCTCCTTCGCCATCGACGGCAAGATGATCGACATCCCGGTGATCCGCCGTGCCGCGACGCTGCTGCGCCGCCACGAAGCGATCGCGGCGCGCGAGGCCCGCAAAATCCCGGCGCCGGCATAGCCGGAGAAGGTGGCCGCGGCACCGCCGGCTCGATGCAGATGAAGCCAGTCGAGAAGCTCTCGCCGTGCCGGACGGCAGGCTCGCCATGAAGCGATCTGATCCAAGGGCTGCTGGTACTACGTCCCCGTTCCGGCCAGCAGCTGCGCGCCGTCGGGTCCGACCTGCGCCTTCCACGCCTGGACGGCATCACCGGCGCTGCGCGCCAGCAGCATCCGCAACTCAGGCGTGAGGGCCTCGCTCTTGGTGATCGTCACGCCGTTCGCCGTCATGCGCGCGTAGTTCTCGGCAAGGCGGGTTTCGAGCAGCTGCCATTGCCGCGTTTCGGTTGCCGCGGCGGCGCGGTCGACCGCTTCGCGGAGGTCGGCCGGCAACGCGGCATAGGCCGCCTCGCCCAATGTCGCGAGGCTGAGCGGTACGGCGTAATTGATCTCTGTGAAGTGCCGCAGG
>CAYNOF010000777.1:0-5895 GCA_964398335.1 uncultured Rhizobiaceae bacterium | reverse complement strand
CACCAGCTTGGAGGCTATGTGCTGGGCACGCTGGGCGATCCGCCGCCGGGCGGGCCTGACATGCAGGGACGGGCGGCCGATCTGATCGCGGTCTATCTCGGCTTCGGCGTCTTCGGCGCCAACTGCGCGCTCAACCTGCCGAGCCACATCGACGCCTTCAACCAGGGCTGGCGGACCGCGCGCCACGGCTATCTGACCGAGCCGATGTGGTGCTACGCGCTGGCGATCTTCTTCCTGCTGCGCGACGAGGATTGCGGGCACGCCCGGCCGTTCCTCAAGGAGCACCTGTTCAGCGACCTGCGCAAGGCGACGGCGTACCTGCGCAAGACTCGCGAGCGCATGCCGTAGCTCCCTCTCCCCGCGCGCGCGGGGAGAGGGAGAAGACAGGCGTTACGTCCGCTTGAAGCCCTCGACCTCGTTGGCGGCCCAGTCGAGCGTCTTCTCCAGGCTCGTGCCCTTGGCGTAGCGCACGATCATCTGCCCCTGGATCGACTGCTGCCAGATCTGGGCGGCGATCAGCGGCGGCGCCGGCGAGCAGGTGACGCCGGCCTTCTGGTCGCCGCCCTTGATCGGGTAGTGCGACAGCGAGCCCTTGGGCGGGCCTTCCTCGTCCCAGGTCTTGAAGTCGTTGAACTTCGTGTAGGGCGGGATGTCGTAGCCCTGGCTGGCGGCGACCTGCTTCTCGGCGTTCGCGCGCGAGGTCAGGAACTCCAGCAGGCTCCTGGCGGCGGCCTTGTTCTTGGAGAAGCTCCACAGGCCGTAGAAGCGCGGCAGGATCGGGTTGAAGCGGCCCGCCGGTCCCTTGGGGAAGCCGTGCGTCCAGCACTTCTCGGCGACCTGCGGCGCGTCGCGCTTGCCAACCGCCCAGGCGCTGGGCGGATTCATGATCAGCGCGCCCTTGCCCGACAGCAGCCACTTGTTGTTCGACGCATCGTCCCAGGCGGTGGCGTCGGACGGCAGGAAGGCGAACAGCTTCTTGCCGTACTCCAGCACCTGCTTGACCGCGTCGCTCTTCACCGTGACGTTGCCCTTGGCATCCATCAGCTCGGCGCCATAGGCGAGGAACAGCGCGCCGACCCACTGGTTGGTGTCGGTGGTGCTGCCCAGCGGCAGGCCGAAGGCGAAGCCGGCCTTCTGGCACTTCTCGGCCGCGGCGAGGAAGGCGTCCCACGTCCAGGCCGCGTCGTTGGGCGGCTTGCCGGCGGGATAGAGCGCCTGCACGTCGATGCCGGCGTGCTCCTTCATCAGGTCGAAGCGGCTGCAGCAGCCCAGCAACAGGGTGCCGCGGGTCATCGGCACGCTTTTCCAATGACCCTCGAAGCGGCCGAGATACTCGACCGCGGGATCGATCGGGCCGTTCTTGGCGACGATGCTCTTGATGAGATCGTCGACCGGCTCGAGCGAGGTGTTGTACTGCGCGGCCTCCCAGTTGGTGAACTCCATGATGTCGTGGCCCGACTTGGCCTGCGACTCGGCGGCCAGGGTGAGCAGCAGCTTGTTGCCCTGGCTGGTGATGTAGTCGACCTTGACCTCGACCTTCTCCTTCTCGCCCCACTCCTTGATGATCGCCGTCTGAGCGTCGTTGGCGCCGGGGACCCAGTGATCCCACAGGCCGATCGACACGCTGCCCGCTGCGTGCGCGGAACGCACGAAGGGCGCGGCCAGGACACCGGCGGCGATTCCGCCGGCGACTACGCTGCGACGCGACACATTGCTGAATGCCATGACGTTCGTCCTCCCTGAAAGGAACGCGTGCACGCAAATCAACGCCAACGATGTCTGACTGTTTGGGGGGCATCGTCGCCTGCGGAACTGGGCAGGCCGTCGCGATCCCCGGCGCTTTTTCAGCGCGGCGATCCTAGACCCCTATCATTGTGCAGGCGAGCACTACCTTCCCCGCCGGCGGGGGAAGGCAACAAGGATCAGAATTTCGGCGGCTCGACGTTCTGGTTCCACTCGGGATCGCGGCTCGGGCTCATCGGCGGGTCGGTGGCCAGCAGGCCCTTGCCGGGGATGAAGTTCACTTCCAGCCGGATGCCGTCGGGATCCTCGAAGACGAAGTAGTAGTAGCCCGGCGCCCAGTCGCCCTCGATCGGTCCGCGATCGATGCGCCCGCCCAGCGCACGCACCTGCGCCGCCGCCTTGTCGACATCCTCGCGCGTGCGCGCGCGCAGGCAGAGGTGATGCAGCCCGACGCGATTCTGGTCGAAGCGCGCCGCCTGCTGGTCCTCGGCACAGCGCTGGATGCCGATCGCCGTGCGCCCGCCGACGTGATAGAGGAAATTGTTGCCGTCATAGACCTTCTGCATGCCGAGGAAGGGCAGCAGCCCGGCATAGAAGGCGCGCGCCTTGTCCCACTGGCTGACGGTGAGGATGACGTGCGCGAGGCCGTTCACTTCGATCATGGGTCAACGATTCCATGCTTCGCGCGGAATGACAGCCGCGTCGTGCTCATACAACCATGCGATATTCGCGAGTGACCGGTCGCCGGAAGCCCGGATCGCCTCATCGCGCTTCTGCTGTTCCGGGCCGTCAGGCAGGTGGAAGCGCACGCGGTTGGCGCGCGACATCTCCTGCAGGCGGGTGGCGCGCGGCTTGCGCACCGCCTCGTAGCGCCTGAGCGCGCCCGGCACATCGTCGGGGGTCGCGGCCAGCACCGAAGCCAGCGCCGCGCCGTCCTCGATCGCCTGCGCCGCGCCCTGCGCCATCATCGGCAGCATGGGATGACAGGCATCGCCCAGCAGCGTGACGTGCCCGTCGCTCCATTGCGGCAGCTGGTCACGATCGTGCAGCGCCCAGATGAAGGTTTCGGGGAACGCCGCGATCAGGCCGCGCACCGTGGGATGCCAGCCCTCGTAGCGCGCCAGCACGTCGGCGACCTCGCCGCGATCGGTCCATGATTCTTTCGTCCAGTCGCCGCGCTCGACGACGCAGACCACATTCATCAGGCGACCGCCGGCAACCCAGTAATGCACGACATGCGCCGCCGGACCCTGCCAGCTGTGCGACACGACCTCGATGTCGAGATGGCGGATGCGCTCGGCCGGCACCAGGCCGCGCCAGGCGACGCAGCCGGTGAAGCGCGGCTTCTCCGGCCCGTACAGCGCCGCGCGCACCCGGCTGTGGATGCCGTCGGCGCCGACCAGCACGTCGGCGTCGACGCGCACGCCGTTGTCGAAGGCCGCGACCACGCGCTCACCTCTGGGCTCCAGCCCGACCAGCTTGTGGCCGGTGTGGATGCGCTGCGGCGGCATCGCGTCGGCCAGCAGATTGGCGAGGTCGGCGCGATGGAAGTGGTAGTAGGGCGCGCCGAAAGCGGCCTCGACCTCCGGCCCCAGCGGTGCGCGCTGCAGCGTGCGGCCATCGTCCCAGCGCCGCTGGTGCACGCCCCTGGGCAACACGCCGACCTTGTCCATCGCCGCGCGCACGCCCAGCCGATGCAGCAGGCGCGAGGCGTTGGGGCTGATCTGGATGCCGGCACCGATCTCGGTGATGCGCGGCGCCTGCTCGTAGACCTGCACGTCGAAGCCGGCGCGCAGCAGACCCAGCGCCGCCGCCAACCCGCCGATGCCGCCGCCGATGACGGCGATGCGCAACGCTACTTTGTCTCCAGCCACGAGCACCTACCTCATGCTGAGGAGGACGCGTAGCGGCCGTCTCGAGGCATGGGCAACGGACTCCGCGCGTGTCGCCCACCCTTCGAGACGCGCCCTTCGGGCGCTCCTCAGGGTGAGGACGGGGCTCAGCGGCACGAGCACTTCTTGCCGGGGCCGCCGAAATTCTTCTGCGCGAAGCTCTGGGCGTCGGAGAGGTAGTCGAAGGCGCCGAGCTGGCAGATGCCCGAGCCGCGCGCGCTCTTCATCTGGTTGAAGTCGCGCGAATCGACCTCGATCTTGTCGTTGGCGCAATAGACGAAATAGCTCGCGGCCTGGGCCGTGAACGGCGTCAGCGCCAGCAGCGCGGCGGCGAGAACGAGATGGCGCATGGAGATCCTCCCTTATTTGGCCGCGAGGGCGCGTGCCTCGTCGGATGCCCTGGCCAGCGCCTCGCCGGCATCGCCCGCCGAGGCCAGCGGCGGCAGGCGGATGGTCTCGATATCGGTGATGCCGGCCTCGCGCAGCCACCAGTCGAAATAGGTGACCTGGAAATCGGCGCCGAATTGCGGCGGCCTGCCCGGCGCGTAGATGCCGGCGCTGTAGACCACGGTGGCGTGCTTCTCCCGCAGCAATCCCGAATAGCCCCTGGCGCGGTCGAGATTGAACAGCAGGCCGGGCTGCATGATCACGTCGATGTAGTGCTTCAGCCGGTAGGGGATCGAGCCGTTCCACATCGGCACGCTGAAGACGTAGCGATCGGCGCCGCGGAATCGCTCGACCACGGCGAGGATCGACTGCCAGGCCTGGCGCTGCGCCTCGTCGGGCTTGCCCTGGCGCATCACCGCCAGCTTGGCGGCGACCTTCTGATCGTCGAAGGCCGGCAGCTCCTCGCGCCACAGGTCGAGCGTGTCGATCTCGACGCCGGGATGCTTCGCGCGGAACGCCTCGACATAGGCCGAGGCGACCGTGTTGGAGCGCGAGATGGCGCCGCGCGGCGAGCCGACGACGTAGAGCAGACGCGCCATGTCAGTCGTTGCCCGACGCCGTCTGTTTCGCCGCCGTTTCCTTCTCGGCCATCTTGGCCTTCAGCTGCTCGGGCGTCAGCCGCACGATGTGCTCGTTCTGATGGCTGTAGATGTCGTACTTCTGCACGTCGAGATCCTCGAGCACGATCTCGCGCGACAGCACCTTGCGCTTCCATTCCGCGTGCTCGGCCTCGGCAGCCTGGAACTCCGGCATGACCTCCCGGGCGAACAGCTCCAGCGAGTCGCAGATGTCGCGGTGGCTGGTCTTGCCGGCCTGGTTCAGCAGGATCACCTGATCGACGCGGCTCGCCTGGAACTGCCTGAGCTTCCTGCGGATGGTCTCGGGCGAGCCGATCAGGCCGGACTCCAGTGCCTTCTTCTCCTCCGGCCCGCCCTTCCAGCTCTGGTACTCCTGCCAGAGATCGGACGTGCCCGGCGCGTCGACGCCTTTGCGGCCGTAATAGGAGAGCGCGAAGATGAAGAAGGTCCAGCCGGCGGCCTTGGCCTCAGCCTCCTCGTCGGTCGCTGCGCACATGAAGCCCGAGACCATCGCGACGTTGGGATTGCCGGGATAGTCGGCGAGCTTCTTCGGGTTGTTCAGCAGGTTGTTGTAGTACTTGTGCACCCAGGCGCGCGCCGCCTCGGGCGTGACGAAGGTGAAGCCCAGCGCGCCCATGCCCCATTCGCCCGCCTTGCCGATGGTCTGGATGTTGGAGCAGGCGACCCACAGCGGCGGATGCGGCTTCTGGTAGGGCTTGGGAATGACGTTGCGTGCCGGGAAGTCGTAGTACTGGCCGTGGAACTCCCAGCTCTCCCTGGTGAACATCGGGATGATGGCCTTCACCGCCTCTTCCCATCTTTCGCGCTTGTCGCGTACGCGGATATTGAAGGGATGCAGCTCGGCCGGCCCCGCCGCCTCGCCCATGCCGAGATCGACGCGCCCGCCGCTCAGCAGATCCAGCGTCGCGATCCGCTCGGCGACGCGATGCGGCTGGTTGGTGGTGAGCTGGACCACGCCATGGCCGAGGCGAATGCGCTTCGTGCGCTGGCTGGCCGCACCGAGAAAGACCTCGGGCGCGGAGGAGTGGGAGTACTCTTCCAGGAAATGATGCTCGACCTCCCACGCATAGTCGTAGCCCAGCCGGTCGGCGAGCTCGATCTGGCTGAGCGAGTCGTGCAGCAGCCGGTATTCGCTCTGCGCCGTCCACGGACGCGGCAGCTGGTGCTCGTAGAAGATGCCGAATTTCATGACCGGCGTTCCCCGTTGTGCCTCC
>CAYNOF010000776.1:0-9203 GCA_964398335.1 uncultured Rhizobiaceae bacterium | reverse complement strand
CGAAAAGCGGCCGCCGCCTCGGTGAGGTTGTCGTCGCGCCAGCCCGGGAGCTCCGTGAAGGCGACGCTCGCGAGCGTGGGCCGCATCGTGCGGTCTGCACCGCTGCCTTCACCGGCGGAACAGCCCGCGAGAACGACCAGGCCAAGGGCGCCGAACACCCAACGTAGAGCTGCCATATGCAAAAAGGGCTCTCCCGGAAATGGGGCCGTCCCGGTTCGGACGATCGCGGGACCGCCGACGATTCCACGTCGCGGGGCCGGATGGAACCCCGATTTCAGGTCTCGCTGTCGGTGCCGACCAGCAGCCAGTTCGGGTTGTCGGAGCGCGTGTCGCGCGCGAAGGTCCAGACATCGGTCACGCGGTCGACCGTGTTGGGGTTGCCGTCGACCACCAGGCCGTCGGGCCCGCGCGTGACGTTGATCTGCTCGGTGACGAACCGCATGGTCACATGCGCCACCGTGCCGCGCAGCTCGGCGCGTACCATCTCGGCCGAGTCGAAGCCGATCAGGCTGGTCTCCAGCACGCGGCCCTGGGTGCGGCGGTCCTTCACCGCAGCCTCGAAGCTTGCGTAGGTGGCGTCGTCGAGCAACGGCCGCAGGGTGGCGAGGTCGCCCTTGGCGAAGGCGCCGACGATCATCTCGAAGGCCGCGCGCGCGCCGCCGGTGAAGCCCTGCGGATCGAAGCTGCGATCGGCGCCGCGGATCGCCTCGATGCCCGAAGCCGCGGCCGGCGCGATGCGCGCCTGCCCAGCGGAGCGTTGCGGCGGCGGCAAAGGCTCGCTGTTGGGCCGCGGCAGCTGCACGACGTTGCCGTTGTCGCGCCGCGCCTCGGGGGTAGGCGCCGGCGGCGCGAAGGGATCCTGCGTCGGCGGCCGCTCATTGCCCGTGCGACGACCCAACACCGAACGCAGCCGCAAGACCAGGAACACCGCGACCAGGGCGATCAGGATGATTTCAATATGGCTGCCCATGGGAAACCTCGCCGGCCGGGGCGCCCCGTGCTCGCCTTGGCCCTGACCTACATAAGCGGAGGCCCGCCAAAGGGCAAGGCAAGCGGCATCTGCCCGACGCCCTGATTTGGCCCGGAAATTAGGCAATCAAGCGGCAAGGATCACGAGGTCGAGAGGCGCTGCCACGCCGGCGACGGCACGCTGCGCGCGGCGCTCGCCGGGCACGGGTGCGACATAGCCCTGCGACACGGCCAGGTCGTAGGTGGCGCCATCCACGAGCGCGCGGACGCCCTCTTCCTTGGTGTGTTTCTCCAGCTTGGCGGCGAGATTCACCGCATCGCCGATGACCGTGTATTCCAGCCGGTCGCCATCGCCCACGGCGCCGAAAATGACGCGGCCCGAGGCGATGGCGAGGCCCACGCGCACCGCCGGCAGACCGGCAGCGGCGCGCTCGGCATTCCACGAGCCGACCGACGCCAGCACCGCATCGGCGGCCCTGAGCGCATCGGCCGCGTAGGTTGCACCCGGCCGCGCCGCGCCGAAGGACGACAGGATGCCGTCGCCCAGGAATTTGTCGATGCTGCCGCCGGCCGCGAGGATCGCCGGGCAGACGCGGGCCTGATACTCCTGCAGCAGGCGCATCACGGCGTCGGGTTCCATCGCCATCGACAGCTGGGTGAAGCCGCGCAGATCGGTGGTGAGGATGGCCGCGTCGCGCAACTCGCCCTCGCCCGGCGCGATCACCATCTCGCTGCGACGGATGCGCTCGGCCACCTCGGGGTCGAGGAAGCGCGACAGGTCGCGCGCGGCGATCTGCTCGGTGGCGGCGCGGATCAGCAGGTGCCGCGCGCGGGAGATCGCCAGGGCGATCACCACCGTCACCACCGCGATCGTCACGACGCGATCGATCTCCGCGCCGTAGAGGATGAAATCCGTGCGGCTGTACTCGATGTAGTCGCGCGTGCGGCAGGGATGCGCCTCGCAGCCCGGCGGACGGCCGACGCTGTAGCCCCACATCTCCGTCACACCCGAGGCGAAGGCCACCAGCACCAGCCAGCCCACCACCGCCATCGCACCGGCGAACAGCACGAAGCGCACCTCGAAGCGCAGCGCACGCAGGGCGATGAAGATGAAGATGTAGGCGAAGGTCGGTGCCTTGAGATAGAAGCCCGGCGGCTGGCCGTACTTGAGGTGGAAGCTCCAGATCACCGCCATGAGCAGCGCGATATCGAGCACCACCGAGGCGTAGAGCATCCATGGCCGCAACACGTGGCCCAGCGCGAGGCCGAGCCGGATCAGCGTCAGCGTGGCATAGACCGCCAGGATGCCGTCGATCAGGTCGACGCCGTGGATGATGTCGACGTCCTGCAGGCTGCCGCGCGCCATCGGCGCGACGTGGTAGAGCCCGGTGAAGAACAGCACCAACAGGAGCTGGGCGACGCTGACCAGGATCTCGCTGCGTTCCTGCTGCGCCTGGATGCGCGCGAGCACCCGCGCCGGCGGCGCGGGCTCGCCGACGCCGTCGAACAGCCAGTTCAGCATCGCCTTCATTGCGCCAGTCTACGCGCTCGGCCGTTCACGCGGCATCGCATCGTCGATAGCCGCACGCTATCGCAGCTTGCGCAGCCACAGGCTGCTCGACCATCCCTGCGGATGGCGCGGCAGCCGCGCCGCCACGCATCGGCTGACGCGATCGGCCAGGCGCGTGGCCGCGTAAGGCGACGAGAACAGCACCTCGTAGGCGCCCGACAGCAGCAACGGGATCACGCCCTGCTGCTCGTTGTAGTTCCGCCACGCCCATATCGGCGGATAGTCGTCGGGCAGCGCGATGTCGTGGATATGCACCAGCACGTCGGGCGGCAGTATCGGCAGGACGCGGCCGAACAACAGATCGACATCGCTGCCCGGCATCAGGATGTGGCTGGAATCGATGAACAGCAGATCGCCGGCGCCGAGCGCGGCAAACACCGACGGATCGGCGTCGTGCACGGTGCGCGGCACGACGCTGACGCGCGGCAGCCGGCTGATATCGGCGCGCGGGGCGGGGTCGATCGCGGTGATCGTTGCGCCCTCCTGCGCGGCGGCGAGAAAGCGCGTCGAGTGCCCGGAGCCCACTTCGACGATGCGCTTCGGCCTGTGTTGCCGCACCAGCGCGTAGGCAGCGCAGGCATCGAGCGTCGGAAACCAGGCCTGATCGAAGCGCGGCGCGGGCCCGGCCCAGTCTGCGGGCAGCTCCTTCCGGGCGAGGGCATCCAGCGCCGGCGCGGCAGCGTCGATCAGGTCGAGCACCGACTCGAATGACGCACGGCGTGCGGCGAACAGCGTCTCGATCGCCTCGTAGGGCGGCGAGCCGCCGGTGGCCGGCAGGGTCGCGGCATAGCGGTAGGGGATGAACCAGCCGCGGCGCTGGAGGCCCAGGAGAGTCGGCAGGCCCAGTCGCAGGCGGCGCCACATCATCACGGCGCCAGGATCATGCCTTCGCGCGCCGCCACGATGCGCGGCAGGCCGGCCGGCGTCGTGCCCGGCCGCGCCGCCATCGCCTCGGCGGCGATCCGATCCATGGTGTCGTCGTCATGCGAGGGATCGTGGTGGAACATCACCAGCGTGCCGATATCCGCAGTGTCGGCGATGCGCACGCCTTCCTGCCAGGTCGAATGACCCCAACCGGCGTGGGCAGGATACTCCGCGTCGGTGTAGCTGCTGTCGTAGATCATGATGTCGGCGCCGCGGCAGAGATCGACGATGTTGGCGTCGCGTTCGCCGGGCCGATGCTCGGTGTCGGTGATGTAGCAGATCGACTTGCCGGCATGGTCGACGCGATAGCCGGTGGCGCCGTTGGGATGATTGAGCGAAGCGGTGCGCATGGTGATATCGGGCGCCGGCTTCAGCGTGTCGCCGCAGACGAAATCGTGGAACTCGATCTTGGCCGCGAAGATGTCCATGGTGACGGGAAACAGCGGCGCCGCCATCGCCAGGTGCATCACCTGCTCCAGGGTGTGCTCCGGCATGAGATGGCCGGCCGACAGACGCACCTTGTGTTCACCGCGCGCCAGCGGCGCGAAGAAGCTCAGCCCCTGGATATGATCGACATGGGTGTGGGTGAAGTAGATATCCGTCTCGGTCGATTCGCCCGCGTTGCAGATGCGCTTGCCGAGCTTGCGGATGCCGGTGCCCGCATCGAAGATCAGACGACGTCCGCCCGCCGTGACTTCCACGCAGGACGTATTGCCGCCGTAGCGCATGTATTCGGGGCTGGCGCAGGCGATCGAGCCGCGCACGCCCCAGAACGTCACCGACAGATCGGCCGCCACACGCTGTCTCCCCGAGACCCCCCGGCAGCAGACCACCATCGGACATCGCACGCGTCAATTCACTTCGATGATCAGCTTGCCGGTGTTCTCGCCGCGATAAAGCATGGCGATGGCATCCGGCGCCGTCTCGAGCCCGCGCAGCACGTGCTCGCGATAATGCAGTTGCCCATTGCGTACCCAGCCCGCCAGCGTGCGCACCGCCTCCTCGTAGCGGTCCATCCAGTCGAACAGCAGGAAACCTTCCATGCGCGCGCGCTTGACGAGCAGATGACGCTCGACGCGCGGGCCTGATGGCCACGGATCCCAGTTGGTGATCGAGGCCGTGCCGCAGATCACCACGCGGGCGCGCACCGCGAGGCGCGGCCAGACCGTCTCGGAGATGCGGCCGCTGGTGTTGTCGAAGTAGACGTCGATGCCCCCGGGGCAGGCGGCGTCGAGCGCCGCAGCCAGATCGCCCTCGCGATAGTCGATCGCCGCGTCGTAACCGAATTGCTCCCGGCATTGGCGCACCTTCTCCGGGCCGCCGGCGATGCCCACGGTCCGACAGCCCTTCAGCCGGGCGATCTGCCCCACCGCCGAGCCGACCGAGCCGGCGGCGGTCGACACCACGACGGTCTCGCCCGCCCGGGGCAGGCCGACACCGAGAAGGCCCCAATAGGCGGTCACGCCATTCGTGCCGAGCACGCCCAGGGCCGTCGACAGCGGCAGATCGTGGTCAGTGATGCGTCGCGCGATCCCGGCATCGACCACCGCATAACGCTGCCAGCCGAACATGCCGGCGACCCGGTCGCCCGGCTTGAAGCCGTCGGCCTGCGACGCCACCACTTCGCCCGCGCCGAACGCCCGCATCACTTCGCCCACGGGCACCGGCGGCGAATAGTTCGGCGCGGCATTGACCCAGCCACGCATCGCCGGCTCGACCGAGACGAAGCGGTTGGCGACCAGGATCTGGCCCGATGCCAGCTCCGGGACCGGCGCCGGCTCGGTCGCGAAATGTTCCCGTTGCGGTACGCCGACCGGCCGGGACGCCAGGATCACCCTAGGATTTTCGAGATTGCGCATGCGCGCCCCTTCCTCCAACCGGAACCAGCCCATCGGCTGCGTTGCGATAGCCGCCAACGGGGCGCATTATCCGCAAAAGGTCAAACGACTGCCCGCCTCCACGGCTGCCGCCATGCGGCCGCAATCCGGCGACAGTCTAGGGGGCGTGATGCAACGTATAGCGACAATGCAAGGCCAGCCCCCCGAGGGAATGATGCGGACCGCCAAGTTCGGCATCGGCCACGTGGTCAAGCACCGCGTGTATCCGTTCCGCGGCGTGATCTTCGATGTCGATCCGGTGTTCGCCAATACCGAGGAATGGCTGATGTCGATCCCGGAGGAAGTGCGTCCCCGGCGCGACCAGCCCTTCTACCACCTGCTGGCCGAGAACGCGAAAACCACCTACGTCGCCTATGTCTCGGAGCAGAACCTGCTGCCCGACGAGACCGGCAAGCCGGTGGGCCATCCGCAGATCGCCGAGCTGTTCGCCGGCTTCCATGGCTCGTTCTACGAGCCGCGCCACATCAAGGCCCACTGACGCCGTTTTGACTCGGTGACCGGCCGGCGCCGGTCCATCCTCCGCGCCACGGGAGGGGTCGAGCCATGCCACCCATGCCGCGTCGCCTGACCTTCGCGCTTGTCCTGCTGCTCGCCGGGCTGACCGCCGCAGCGGCACAGGAACATCCGGTCTTCAACACCAAGGTCGAGCCGCCGCAGGCCCCTGTCCTGCGCGAGATGCTGCAGAAGGGCGGCTTCGTGATCTTCCTGCGCCACGGCACGACGCCGGATTATCAGGAGCCCAGCCCCATCGACTTCACCTCGTGCGAGCGGCAGCGCAATCTCAACGGCATCGGCCGCGCCCAGGCGGTGATGATCGGCGAGGCGTTCCGCGAGCTGAACATCGCCGTCGCGGAGGTGCTGGCCAGCCCGTATTGCCGCACGATGGACACCGCGCGCCTGGCCTTCGGCCGCGTCGCGCCCGACGAGGCGGTGCGCGGCGACAAGGACAAGCTGCCGGCCCTTCAGAAGCTGCTGTCGACGCCGCCGGCGACGGGCACCAACCGCGTGCTGGTCGGCCACGGCGGCGCGGCCGGCCTGCTGGGCGATGAGTTCCTGCGCGAGGGCGAGGCGATGGTCGTGCGCCCCGACGGCGACGACAGGTTCACCATGATCGCGCGGGTGCGCGCCGAGAGCTGGGCGCAGTTCCTCGACGCCAATCGCCAGCCGCCGCCGGGCACGCCGCGCGCGGGCCAATAGCCGCACGCGCTGGACAAGCGCGAACCCGCTCCCGCATCTTTGCGCCCGGTGCGCGACGGAGCGAAGCGGATGACGGGGATTCGGGCGGCGATCATCGCCGTCGTGGTGGCGGTCTTTGCCGTCGGAGCGGCTCGCGCACAGATGCCGGCGGAATGGCCCAAGGCGGCCGGCGCAGTCCTCGACGCCGTCGAGAGGGACACGCCCCTGATGGGCAGGCCGCGCGCCCAGAACCTGTACTGGCGCGGCTGGGACATGGCGCGCAAATGGCGCCTGCTCAATAACCGCAACACCGAGATCACCTTCGCCGAATACCTGTCCTGGGTGCAGATCTGCCGCACCCTGGGCTGCGAGCACGACACGCTGGGCGGCAAGCCCTATCGCAATGCCGCCAACGAGGTGAAGGCGGAGAAGACGCGTGCCGGCGGACAGGATCCGGCGGTCGAGGCCGCCTATCGCTGGACCGAGAGTGTCGGCGCGCAGGCGAGCGGTGCGTCGGCCAAGGCGGCCAAGGCCAACGCCGAGCTGTGGCGCAAGAACCGGGACGAGGTCGCGGGCGACTTCGCCACCACCAACATCTTCGTGCTGGGCTGGCTGATCGCACAGCAGCAGCCGTCGATCGAGGGCAAGGTCGACACGCTTGCCCGCTTCGGCCTGTTCGCGCACGGCGTGGGCTGGATCGGCGATCGCTGCCTCGATATCAGCCGCGTCGCCTCGGTGCTCGACGGCGAGCCCAAGATCGAGGCGTGCAAGTAGCAGCCCCACCGTCGTCCCGGGTGCCGCGACGGACTTTGTCGCGGGCTGTTCACATGCAAACGGCGCCGGAGATCATCCGGCGCCGCAATTCTTTGATCGTTTGACCGCCGGATTCTTCGCGGTGCTCGGGACGACGGTGTGGTTACTGCGCCGCGATCGAGTTGGCGACAAAGCGCTTCTTGTCGAAGTCGTCGGCAACCTTCAGGTCGTTGGCGAGGATCGCCGAGGCGTCGATCTTGGCGTACTCCATGACGTTCATGTCGTTGAGCGCCTTCTGCACCTTCTCGCCCCACAGGCCGATGTCCTTGAGGATCGGCACGATGCGGGTGAACAGGCGGGTGCGGAAAGCCTGCATGACACCGGAATTGTAGGCGTACTCCATCAGCTTGTCGACCGGCAGGCCGGAGCGCATCCAGACCTCGCCCTGGTTGAAGCGGTCGCGCATGAAGTAGAGCGCCTCGACGCAGAACTCCTCGCGCTCGGCGCGCTCGGCATCGGTGAGGTGCGGATAGAACTCGCGCAGGGCGACGCGGCCGAAGGTGACGTGGCGCGCCTCGTCCTGCATGACATAGGCGTTCACCGCGCTGGCGAGGTTGTTCTTCGCCGTGTCGCGGATGCGCTGGAAGGCGGCCAGCGCCAGGCCCTCGATCAGCACCTGCATGCCGAGGTAGGTGAAGTCCCAGCGCGAATCGCTCAGCGTCTGCTCGAGCAGGTTCTTCAGCGACGGCGTGATCGGGTACGCCATCTTGAACTTCTCGTGGATCAGCCGCTTGTAGCTCTCGACGTGGCGCGCCTCGTCCATCACCTGCGTCGCGGCGTAGAACTTGGCGTTCATATCAGGGACGGTGTTGACGATCTTGGCGGTGGCGATCAGCGCGCCCTGCTCGCCGTGCATGAACTGGCAGATCGAATGCGACTGCAGGTTCCAGCGCAGGTCGATCTTCTCCTTCTCGGTCATCTTGTCCCAGAAGGGCGAGCCGAAGATCGGGATGGTCTCGTCGGCCATGCCCATCGGGTTGTCCTCGAACAGCTCCTGCGACCAGTCGAGACGGGTCGAGGCATCCCACTGCTGCTGCTTGCCCTTCTCGTAGAGGTTCAAGAGCTCGGCGCTGCCGTCCTCGTACTCCCAGGTGAAGTTCATCTCGGTCTTGCCGTCGAACTTCCACTCGGTGATGTCGACAGGCAGCTGGTACAGGCGGGTGCTCGACATTCCCTGCTCCTAAGGTCGGCTCGCGCGAAAACCTGACGCGCTGTTCATTTTTCTGGCAGGACGCTATCACACTGCGCTAGACGAGTCAGGGAAAATTCCGCAGGACATCGTCCATGCCGTACCATCCCCTCAAGATCGTCCAGATCATCCAGGAAACCCCCGACGCGCGCTCCTTCGTGTTCGAGGTGCCGCCCGACCTGGCCGAGCGCTTCCGTTACAAGGCCGGGCAGTTCCTGACCTTCCGCGTCGCCCATCCCGAGGGCGAGGTGGCGCGCTGCTATTCGCTCAGCTCCTCGCCCGAGACCGACGCGCGGCCAAAGGTCACGGTCAAGCGCGTGGCCGGCGGCCGCGGCTCCAACTGGTTCAACGACGCCCTGGTCGAGGGCGCGACCATCGACGTCATGCCGCCGGCCGGCCGTTTCCTGCTGGTCGACGGCGGCGCGCCGATCCTGCTGTTCGCCGGCGGCAGCGGCATCACGCCGGTGCTGTCGCTGATCAAGAGCGCGCTCAAGACCACCCAGCGCCGCGTGCGGCTGTTCTACGCCAACCGCGACCGGGCCTCGATCATCTTCCGCGCCGAGCTCGAGGCGCTGGCGCTGGCTTATCCCGGCCGGCTGGAGATCATCCATCATCTCGACGCCGAGCACGGCCTGACCACGGCGGCGAAGGTCGAGGCGGCGAT
>CAYNOF010000775.1:0-1671 GCA_964398335.1 uncultured Rhizobiaceae bacterium | reverse complement strand
CGTCCTACGGCACGATCGGCAAGTGCATCGAAGCCTATTGGAAGAAGGTGAACGACGACGGCGGCATCAACGGCCGCATGGTGAAGTTCGTCACCTTCGACGACGGCTACTCGCCGCCGAAGATGGTCGAGATGGTGCGCCAGCTGGTCGAGCAGGAGAAGGTGCTGTGCACCTTCAACACGCTCGGTACGCCGACCAACACGGCGATCCACAAGTACATGAACCAGAAGAAGGTGCCGCAGCTCTACGTCGCCACCGGCGCGTCGAAGTGGGGCAAGCCCAAGGAGTTCCCGTGGACGATGGGCATCCAGCCCGACTACCACACCGAGGGCGCGATCTATGCCAAGCACATCCTGGCCAACGTGCAGGACGCCAAGATCGCCGTGCTGATGCAGAACGACGATTACGGCAAGGACTACTACGACGGCCTGCGCGAGGGGCTGGGCAAGGAGGTCAGCCGCATCGTCAAGCACGTGACCTACGAGGTCACCGACCCGACGGTGGATTCGCAGATCATCCAGCTCAAGGATTCCGGCGCCAACGTCTTCTTCAACATCGCCACGCCCAAGGCTGCCGCGCAGGGCATCCGCAAGGCGGCCGATCTCGGCTGGAAGCCGGCGCACTACCTCAACAACGTGTCGGCCTCGGTCGGCTCGGTGATGAAGCCGGCCGGCTTCGACAACAGCCAGGGCATCATCACGGCGCAGTACCTGATGGATCCCACCGACAAGCAGTGGGACGACACCGAGGACATGAAGACCTGGCGCGCGTTCCTCGACAAGTACATGCCCGGCGCCAACAAGGCCGACGCCAACTACGTCTTCGGCTACGCGGTGGCCTCGCTGATGCACGAGACCCTGAAGAAGTGCGGCGACGAGCTGACCCGCGCCAACGTGATGAAGCAGGCGGCGAACTTCCAGAAGTACAAGCTGCCGATGCTGATCCCGGGCATCACCATCAGCACCAGCCCGACCGACTACTACCCGATCCAGTCGGTGAAGCTCGCGCGCTTCAAGGGCGAGAGCTGGGACCTCTTCGGCGACGTCATGTCGAACGAGAGCACCTGATCGCCGCCGCCGGACAACTGACGGAAGATCGACGGCCGCCGGGCGATCCGGCGGCCGTTTTGTTTGTCCTGCCGCGTGTGCCGGCCGGCGTGCGCGGCGGTGCGGCGTTCGCGCTTCGGGGGCGAGGCCCGGGATCAGTTCGGCGACATTATTTCAGCCGGGGGTCGAGGAGTGCCCAAGTAAAAGGCAGGACGGCCGCCAGTCATCCCGCGGCCTTTCGCTGTGCGGCGGCGAAAAATGGCTTCGCGGAACTGCCGAATTGCCGCATTCTCTGATGCGACCGATCGTAAGTGTCGGCGTACAGGGAGTAGAACAGATGAAGACGACAAGACGGACTTTTGTGGCTGGTGCCGCGGCCATGCCGGCGCTGTTCGTGCTGGGCAACGGCGCACACGCCCAGAAAAAGTATGATGACGGTGCGACCGACACCGAGATCAAGATCGGCCACACCAACCCGTACTCCGGTCCGGCCTCTTCCTACGGCATCATCGGCAAGGGCATCGAAGCCTACTGGAAGATGGTCAACGACAAGGGCGGCATCAACGGCCGCAAGATCAAGTTCATCTCGCTGGACGACGGCTACAGCCCGCCGAAGACCGTGGAA
>CAYNOF010000774.1:0-2339 GCA_964398335.1 uncultured Rhizobiaceae bacterium | reverse complement strand
GGTTCGTTCGCACCTGACCGCCGAACCCCGGCTGGCCGCCACCGGCTGATCGCCCCTCCCCCGGCCCTTGCGCGCGGCGGCGCCAGGGGTAGACTTTCCGCGCATTGAGACAGGAAACGCTGGTCTATGAACACGGTTGCCACTGACACCGCCCCGCGCCCCACCTCCGAGATCAACCTGCCCGATACCACCGTATCGGCGCGGGAAGCCTTCGGTCTCGACATCGATATGCAGGTGCCGGCGTTCTCCATCCGCACCGAACACGTGCCGGACCTCGATACGTCCTACAAGTTTGACCGGGAGACGACGCTCGCGATCCTGGCCGGCTTCGCGCACAACCGACGTGTGATGATCCAGGGCTATCACGGCACCGGCAAGTCGACGCATATCGAGCAGGTCGCGGCGCGCCTCAACTGGCCCTGCATCCGCGTCAACCTCGACAGCCACATCAGCCGTATCGACCTGATCGGCAAGGACGCCATCGTCCTGAAGGACGGCAAGCAGGTGACCGAGTACCGCGAGGGCATCCTCCCGTACGCGCTGCAGTCGCCCACCGCCCTGGTGTTCGACGAGTATGACGCCGGCCGCGCCGACGTGATGTTCGTGATCCAGCGCGTGCTGGAGGTCGAGGGCAAGCTCACCCTGCTCGACCAGAACAAGGTGATCCGCCCGCACCCCTCGTTCCGCCTGTTCTCGACGGCCAACACCGTCGGCCTGGGCGACACGACCGGCCTGTATCACGGCACGCAGCAGATCAACCAGGGCCAGATGGACCGCTGGTCGATCGTCACCACGCTGAACTACCTGCCGCACGACCAGGAGGTCGGCATCGTGCTCGCCAAGTCGAAGAGCTACGACACCGATGCCGGCCGCAAGCTGATCAACAACATGGTGGCGCTGGCCGACCTGACGCGCGCCGGCTTCATCGCCGGCGACATCTCGACGGTGATGTCGCCGCGCACGGTGATCACCTGGGCACAGAACGCCGAGATCTTCGGTGACGTCGGCTTTGCCTTCAAGCTGACCTTCCTCAACAAGTGCGACGAGGTCGAGCGCAGCACGGTGGCCGAGTACTACCAGCGCTGCTTCGGCAAGGAACTGCCGACCGGCCACGGCAAGGCCAAGCTGCACTAGAGGCGCGGGAGCGCGTCGTGGCGACAAGCAAGGACTCGACCCCGATCGAGGAATTCCGGCGGCTGACGTCGGCGACCATGCGCGCGATCTCGCGCAAGGACGTCAACGTCACCTTCGTGCCCGACGGCGGCACCGCCATGGGCAACGAGGCGCGCATCACCGTGCCGGCCCGCGACCTGCCGGTCGAGGACGTCAGCCGCGTGCGCGGCGAGGCCGATTCGATGGCGCTGAAGATGCGCCACCACGATCGCAAGCTGCACCTGCGCCGCATGCCGTCAGGCGAGGCGGCGCGTGCGGTCTACGACGTGGTCGAGCAGGTGCGCGTCGAGTCGATCGGCGCCAAGCGCATGCCCGGCGTGGCGCAGAACCTCGACCAGCTGTGGACCGAGCGCTGCGAGCAGCGCGGCTATCGCCGGGTGCGCAGCAAGGACGACGCGCCCTTCGCCGAGGTCGTCGGCCTGATGGTGCGCGAGAAGCTGATGGGCACGCCGATGCCCGAGGCCGCGCGCGAGATGGTCGAGCTGTTCCGCGAGGACATCGAGAAGTCGGCCGGCAAGGATTTCGAGCGCCTGGCCGAGACCACCGGCAACCAGGACAATTTCTCGCGCGCCCTGCGCCGCCTGATCCGTGACCTGCATCTGAGCGACGATGCGATGGACATGGAGGACGAGTCCAACGAGGACCAGGACCAGAGCGAGAATCCCGACGGCGAGAGCAACGAGACCGGCGAGGACGGCCAGGACTCTTCGGAGACGCACGGCTAAGGCGCCACCGGCGAGGAAACCGACGACACCCAGGACCAGGACGACAGCTCGGAGACCACCGCCGACCAGGCGCAGACCGAGATGCAGATGGGCTCGGGCGACGAGGACGAGCCGGGCCGCGCCGAGCGTCCGTGGCTGCCGCCGGGCGCACTCAGCAACGAGCCGCAGGGCCAGCAGTACCACGCCTACACGACGAAGTTCGACGAGGTGATCGACGCGCAGGACCTGTGCGACGCCGACGAGCTCGCGCGCCTGCGCCAGCACCTCGACCAGCAGCTCTCGCACCTGCAGGGCGTGATCGGCAAGCTGGCCAACCGCCTGCAGCGCCGGCTGATGGCGCAGCAGAACCGCTCCTGGGAGTTCGACCTCGACGAGGGCATGCTCGACGGCGCGCGGCTGGCGCGCATCGTCGCCAACCCGACGCAGCCGCTGTCCTACAAG
>CAYNOF010000773.1:0-2214 GCA_964398335.1 uncultured Rhizobiaceae bacterium | reverse complement strand
GACGCAGAGCGGCGCATTCCGCCTGTCGTCCTTTTCGGAATCCTGGTTTGCTGTCGGGCCCGGCGGGCTCGAGGCGACGCAGCTTTTCCTGCGCCGCAATCTGCCGAATGAAGTGGTCGCGTGGGTGGTCGAGCCGCTTTTCCTGGCGCCCACTGCGCTGCTGTTCGGCATTCCCGCGCTGTTCTGCCTGTGGCGCGGCTTCCGCCGGCGCAAGCCCAAGGAAGGCCTCGCGCGCATCTTCTATCACCGCAAGCGGTGAGGTTCCCGCCGTCATCCTGGGCGCGGCGAACGATCTCGCGCTATCGCGGGCACACGCCGCCGCGGTGATGGATCCACCACCGCAAGGTTCTTCGTCGCGCTCGGGACGGCGCGATCAGCCGCCGGTCTTCAGCGCCGCCAGGAAGGCCGACTGCGGGATCTCCACGTCGCCGATCTGGCGCATGCGCTTCTTGCCCTTCTTCTGCTTCTCCAGCAGCTTCTTCTTGCGCGTGATGTCGCCGCCGTAGCACTTGGCGAGCACGTCCTTGCGCAGCGCGCTGATCGTCTCGCGCGCCACGATGCGCCCGCCGATCGCCGCCTGGATGGCGATCTTGAAGAGCTGCTTGGGGATCAGGTCCTTGAGCTTCTCGCACAGCACGCGGCCGCGGCTCTCGGCGTGGCTCTTGTGCACGATGTTGGAGAGCGCTTCGACCGGCTCGCCGTTGACCAGGATGGTGAGCTTCACCAGGTCGCCTGCCTCGTAGCCGGCGATCTCGTAGTCGAAGCTGGCAGAGCCGCGTGTCACCGACTTCAGGCGATCGTAGAAATCGAACACCACCTCGTTGAGCGGCAGGCGATAGACCACCATGGCGCGCGTGCCGGCATAGGTCAGGTCCTGCTGCACGCCACGCCGCTCCTGGCAGAGCGACAGCACGGCGCCGAGATGCTCGTCGGGCACGATGATGGTGGCCTTGATCCACGGCTCCTCGATCAGCTCGATCTTCATCGGGTCGGGATAGTCCGTGGGGTTGTGCAGCTCCATCGTCGAGCCGTCGCGCAGCTTGATGTGATAGACGACCGACGGCGCGGTGGTGACGAGGTCGAGGTCGAACTCGCGCTCCAGCCGCTCCTGGATGATCTCCAGGTGCAGGAGCCCGAGGAAGCCGCAGCGGAAGCCGAAGCCCAAAGCCGCGCTGGTCTCCGGCTCGTAGTGGAAGCTGGCGTCGTTCAGGCGCAGCTTGGCCAGCGAGTCGCGCAGCTTCTCATAGTCGTCGGCGTCGACCGGGAAGAGGCCGCAGAACACCACGGGCACCGACGGCTTGAAGCCGGGCAGCGGTTCGGCGGCGGGCTTCTTCTCGTCGGTGATGGTGTCGCCGATCTTGCAGTCCGAGATGGTCTTGATGCCGGCGATGATGAAGCCGACCTCGCCCGGCCCGAGCTCGGCGGCGTCGAGCGGCTTGGGCGTGAAGTGGCCGACCTTGTCGACGTCGTAGGCCGCGCCGGTCGACATCATGCGGATCTTCATGCCCTTGCGCAGCACGCCATCCTTGATGCGCACCAGGGTGACGACGCCAAGATACGAATCGTACCAGCTGTCGACCAGCATCGCCTTCAAGGGCGCGTTGCGCTCGCCCTTGGGCGGCGGCAGGCGGGTGACCATCGCTTCCAGCACGTCGTCGATGCCGAGGCCGGTCTTGGCCGAGATCAGCACCGCGTTCGAGGCTTCCAGCCCGATGACGTCCTCGATCTCCTGGCGCACGCGGTCGGGCTCGGCCGCCGGCAGGTCGATCTTGTTGAGCACCGGGATGATCTCGTGCCCGGCATCGATCGCCTGGTAGGCGTTGGCGAGCGTCTGCGCCTCGACACCCTGCGAGGCGTCGACCACCAGCAGCGAGCCCTCGCAGGCGGCCAGCGAGCGGCTGACCTCGTAGGCGAAGTCTACGTGGCCGGGCGTGTCCATCAGGTTCAGGACGTAGTCCTTGCCGTCCTTGGCCTTGTACTGCAGGCGCACGGTCTGCGCCTTGATGGTGATGCCGCGCTCGCGCTCGATATCCATCGAATCCAGCAGCTGGTCGTGGAACTCGCGGTCGGCGATGGCCCCGCAGCGCTGGATCAGGCGATCGGCCAGGGTCGACTTGCCATGGTCGATATGCGCGATGATCGAGAAATTGCGGATCTGCGAAAGCTCGGTCATCGCGGGCTGAGGGTCCGGGGCCGTGGGTCGGGAACAGGGGG
>CAYNOF010000772.1:0-1489 GCA_964398335.1 uncultured Rhizobiaceae bacterium | reverse complement strand
GGCCCGAGGACTACGACGCGAAGCTCAACCACGCGCTGGCCAATGGCTACACCATCGGCCAGCACGGCGACAGCACGCGCGGCCGCTTCGTCTATCTGTGGAACGAAGGCCACCCCGGCACAGTGATCGAGATGGCCCAGCTGACCCCAACCCGCAAACGCGTCTTCGACGCTGTTCGCGATGCGGCACGGAACTGGGACGGCAGCGATCCGATCCGGCGCGCTTGGCCGACTTGAGCGGCATCCGCGCAAGGTGCCTAGCCGGTATCCGCGGAAAGCTCTTCTCGATCGGCCTCTCCGCTGGCAAGGCTCAACCTTCGACGAAGGAGGAGCGCCCATGGGACCGAAGCTGGTCGACTATCTCACCTACGAGCCGGAGGACTCCGGCATCCTCTGGATCAAGTTCAACCGGCCGGACCGGCTGAACGCGCTGATCGACTCGTCGGAGGAGAACGGCACGGTCGCCAAGGTTGGCGAGTACATGCGTGCGGGTGACGACGATCCGAAGATCCGGGTGATCGTGCTCACCGGCGTCGGTCGGGTGTTCTGTGCCGGCGCCGATCTGCGGGGCAAGGCACCGAAGGAAGTCACCGGCGAGGATTTCGTCGGCAATCGCGGCGCGCATGAGGGCATCGATGCGTCGCGGCAGCATTTCTTTCACGGCTTCACCAAGCTGCATCGCGACATCTCGCTGATCCGCAAGCCGACCATCGCCATGATCAACGGTCCGGCGGTGGGCTCGGGCATGGATATGGCGCTGCATTGCGACATCCGCATCGGCTGCGAGAAGACGCGCTTCGTCGCCTATCACAATGCCGGGCAGATCATCGAGAACGGCGGCAGCTACTATCTGCCGAAGATGGTCGGTCTCGGCCGCGCGCTGGAGTTCGCCTTTACCGGCGAGCTCGACGGCGAGCGCGCCTATCAGTGGGGCATGCTGAACCACCTGGTGCCGTCGGAGAAGCTCGAGGAGACGACGCGTGCGCTCGCCGAGCGCATGATGAACGTGCCGCCGCTGGTGCAGTGGATCGGCAAGCGCATCATGCGCACCGCGGTCGACACCACGATGGAGAACACCATGGTGCTGACCTCGAATGCCGGCAGCATCCTCAACGCTTCGGAAGACGCGAAGGAGGCACGGCGCTCCTTCATCGAGAAGCGCAAGCCGAACTACAAGGGGGCGTGAGGACCGGAAAGCCATGGAAATCCGGACTGACGCGTGCGCGCCCGGTCCGGCCGTGGTTTGATGGTCCCGCGGGGAGCGAAGCGCAGAGGGAGTGAGCGATGCCTGACCGGCTGGAGCGCGTTGCGCCCACCTACCAGATGCTCGTCGACGACCTGAAAAGCCTGGGCGTCGAGCAGGTGTTCGGCCTGATGAGCGACGACACGGCCGTGTTCGCCACCGCGCTCGACAGCGCCGGCATTCGCTTCTATGGCGCGCGCCACGAGAACAACGCCGTCGCCATGGCCGAGGGTTATTCCTACGCCTC
>CAYNOF010000771.1:0-9343 GCA_964398335.1 uncultured Rhizobiaceae bacterium | reverse complement strand
AGGTACTGGCGCGCGACATCGACCGCGACGATTGAGCGCGATGGGAGCGCCGGCCTCGGGGAAAAAGGCCGGCGAGATGCCGGCGGTCCCAAGGCGGCGTGTGACATGGCGTTGCGGCTCGGCCGTTGTCTTGATTCCGCCGGCTTTGACGCCGATATGGCCGCCGACGGCAGCATGAGGATTTGGCGATGGCCCGACAGTTCCCGACCGCCCGCACCGCGTTGCGTCTGGCTCTGGCCGCCTCGACGGCCGTCGGCGCCTGGCTGCTGGCACCGGTGCTCGATGCCGAGCAGGAGCGGCTGATCTTCTCGGTCGAATCGGCGAACGCCCAGACGCCCGCGCCGTCGCCCGACAATCGCCGGCGTCGCGATGCCACGCCCGCGCCGCAGCCGGGCGCGCCGGCGCCGGCGCCCGCCGCCCTGTCGCAGCAGCAGCAGGCGCTGGTGGCGCGCGTCGAGCAGTATCTGAACTCCATCACGACGATGAAGGCGCGCTTCCTGCAGACCACGGCGAACGGCAGCGTCTCCTCGGGCACCTATTACGTGCGCCGGCCCGGCCGGCTGCGCTTCGAGTACGACCCGCCGGTGCCGATCCTGATCGTCGCCGACGGCACCCAGGTGACCATGGTCGACTTCAAGCAGCAGGATTTCAGCCAGTGGCCGATCGGCTGGACGGCCGCGAGCTTCCTGGTGGCCGACAATCTGCGCCTGTCGGGCGACATCACGGTGACCGACGCACGCGTGGTCAACGGCGACATCCAGGTCACCATGTACCAGACCAGGCGTCCCAACGAAGGCCGCGCGACCATGATCGTGCAGGACAGCCCGATGCAGCTGAAGGGCTGGACCATCACCGACGCCAAGGGCGGTCAGGTCAGCGTGTCGCTGACCAAGGTCGAGAGCGGCATCGACCTCAGCAAGATCTCGTTCCGCTTCAACGAGAACGAGATGAGGTCGCAGGGCCGCAACTGAGCGGCGGTCTTGCACGAGGCGTCGCGGCGGTCTCTGATGGGCCGATGAAAAGCGACAAGGATTCGCCCGAGGGCGGCGCGTACACCGTCGAGCAACAGATCGGGTACCTGCTGCGCCGCGCCCATCAGCGCGCGACGGCATTGTTCCAGGCCAATATCGGCGATCCCGGCACCACGCCGACCCAGTTCACCAGCATGGTGAAGCTGAGCGAGCACGGCGAGCTGTCGCAGAACCTGCTGGGCCGCCTGGTCGGGCTCGACAAGGCGACGACGCAGGGCGTGGTGCGCCGCCTGCGCGACCGCGCTTTGATCGCGGCGCGGCCCGATCCCACCGATGCCCGCCGCACGCTCCTGCGCCTGACTGCCGAAGGCGAGCAGATGCTGGCGCGGCTGGTCGCCAACGGCCCGCGCGTCACCGCCGAGACGCTCAAGCCGCTCGACGCCGAGGAGCAGCGCACGCTGCTCGGCCTGCTGTCGCGGCTTACCTGAGGCGGCCGCGCCGATCCTCCAGGCAGCGGCGCAGCGCCGCTTCCGACGCCGCGACCGTGCCCAGTGCGGCGGAGTCACTCTTCGTGCGTCGCGCCGCGATCTCCGCCTCGACGCCGGCCAGCTCGATCTTCAGCAGAGCCTCGATCTGGCGCAGCCGGTCGAGCACCTCGAGATGGGCCGCGAGGTCGGCGCCGACCACGCGCCGCTCCTCGATCATGGCCGGCGACAGATAGGACAGCTGCAATCGCAGCGCCTCGGCATCGCGGCGCTGATCGGCGACGCGGTTGCGCGCGACTGCGGCATCGGCCGCGACCTGCTCGCGTTTGGCCTGAAGCGCCGCGATAGCCGCACCTTCACGCTTGATGGCGTCGATCCGTCCTGCGACCCGATCGAGCGTTGCGCCGTCGGCATCGGCGATGGCCGTGCAGAAACGCGCGACGTCGACGAGGTCGCCGTCGTTCCACGCCAGGGCGCTGCGACTGCCGAGGACGATTGCGATCAAGGCTGCGGCGAAACGCACGAAGGCGCGTCCGGACTAATGCTGCGTGCCGATATCGGGCGCCACCGCCATCAGTCTTGCGCGCCGCAGCCTGGCGCAGTCGTGGATCACGTCGCCGAACTCGCGGACCGTGGCCTGGGCCGCGTCGATCACGGCGGCGATGTCGCGGTGGCCGGCGATCGCCGCCTGCATCGTGGCCAGGCGCGCCTTGGCGTCGCGCAGGTCGAAGGAGCGCTCGATCAGTTCCTCCGACGTCGCACGCATCTCCGCCTCCAGGGCGTCGCGCTCGGCGTGCAGGGTGGCGGACTCGGGCTGGGCTTCGATCGCGCGGATGCGGTTGCGCGCCGCGCGCAGCGTGGCGTGGCCCTGGGCGATCTGCGCATCCATGGCGACGATGGCCTTCTCGATCGTGCGCGCCTCGCCGTCGAGCCGCTGCAGGTCGCTGCGCACCACGGCCCAGCTGTTGGCCGCGTCGCGCTGCAGGATCGTCAGCCAGATCTCCATCATGGCGACGTCTTCCGCCTGGGCGGTGGCGATATAGGCGCAGGCCTTGTCGGGGTCGGTGAAGAGCTGGAGGTCGACCGCGCGGGCACCGAAAGGGCCGCCGGCCACGAGCGCCGTCAGCACCAACGCCAACCACCTGTTCCGCCCCGCAGCCATGATCTCCTCCGCATGCGGCAACGATCACGCCTGTCACAACGCTATCACGCCGTGCCGGGCGGCGGCGAAATGGCGTGGTAACATCGTCGTGCATGGCGGGTTGCAACGGCAGGGCGGGACGTTTGGCGATGATGGCGGCGGCGCTCACCGTGCTGGCCGCGACTGCCGCGCGTGGCGAGCCGGGCTGGACCTTCGACCGCAACACCGGCTGCCGGATCTGGGACGACAATCCCTCGCCAGGGTGGGCGGTGACCTGGTCCGGCCCCTGCGTCGAGGGCATGGGCCATGGCCGCGGCGTCGTGCAGCTCTATGACCGCGCCGGCACCGCCGAGTCGCGCTACGAGGGCGATCTGCGCGCCGGCAGGATGCATGGCTATGGCCTCTATATCTGGCGCAGCGGCCAGCGCTACGACGGCCAGTTCCGCAATGGCAGCTTCCACGGCCGCGGCACCATGACCTGGCCCAACGGCGACCGCTACGAGGGCCAGTGGGCCGATGATTTCCCGCAGGGCTTCGGGGTCAAGACCACGGCCAGCGGCGAGACCTTCGGCGGCCAGTGGAGCAAGGGCTGCTTTCGCCACGGCGAACGCTGGGCCGTGGTGCGGCGGACCGCCCAGCAATGCGGCTTCAGATAACGCCGGACACGGTTTGACTTGGGGCCCTGCCGGCCTAGAATAGATCGTTCGCTTACGAACGATCTGGTGATGGCTTGAGTTGATGGCGGCCTATCTGCGACCGACAAGCATCGAGGCGGCGGTGCAGGCATTGGCGAGCCGGCCGCTGACGGTGCTGGCCGGCGGCACCGATTTCTATCCCGCCCGGGTCGGCCGGCCGCTCGACGACGACGTGCTCGACATCACCGCCATCGCCGGGCTGCGCGGCATCGCCGATGCCGGCGACCATTGGCGCATCGGCGCCACGACGAGCTGGGCCGATATCGCGCGAAGCGAGACGCCGCCGCTGTTCGACGGCCTGAAGCGCGCCGCCCGCGAGGTCGGCGGCGCACAGATCCAGAACGCCGGCACCGTCGCCGGCAATCTGTGCAATGCCTCGCCCGCCGCCGACGGCGTGCCGCCGCTGCTCAGCCTCGATGCCTCGGTCGAGCTTCGCAGCGCGGCCGGTGTCACGGTCGTTCCCCTCGGCGATTTCATCCTCGGCAACCGCCGCACGCGCCGCGCGCCGGGCGAGCTGGTGACGGCCATCCGCGTGCCCAAGCCGTGCGGCCACCGTTCCGCCGGTCATTTCGTCAAGCTCGGCGCCCGCCGCTATCTCGTGATCTCGATCGTCATGGTTGCCGCCGCGATCGACTGCGACGCCGACGGGCGCGTCACGCGCGCCGGCGTCGCGGTCGGCGCCTGCTCCGAAGTGGCGCGCCGCCTCGAGCTCGGGCAGGCGGCGCTGTCGGGGTGCCCGGCCGATAGCGCGCTGGGCGAGCGCGTGATGCCGCAACACCTCGCCGCGCTGGCGCCGATCGACGATGTACGCGCGTCTGCCGGCTATCGCTCCGATGCGGCGCTGACCGTCGTGCGCCGGACCCTGCACGAGCTCGGCGCGATGGTGTCGTCGTGACGCCGGACGATCTCGCCGCCGCCCCGACGCTGGGCGACGACACGGTGCGCTGCACGGTCAACGGCCGTGCGATAGCGCTGACGTCGCCGCCGCTGACGCGGCTGGCCCATGCGCTGCGCGACGAGCTCGGGCTGACCGGCACCAAGATCGGCTGCGACGCCGGCGATTGCGGCGCCTGCACGGTGCTGCTCGACGACAGGCAGGTCTGCGCCTGCCTGACGCCGGTGGCGCAGGTGGCGGGGCGCGCGGTGGTCACGGTCGAGGGACTGGACGCGACCGCCGATGCGCTCAAGCGCGCCTTCCTGGCGCATGGCGCGGCGCAGTGCGGCATCTGCACGCCGGGCATGCTGATGTCGGCGACCGATCTGCTGCGCCGCGAGAGCCGGCCCACGCGCGAGCAGGTCGAGGACGCGCTGGGCGGCACGCTCTGCCGCTGCACGGGCTATCAGAAGATCGTCGAGGCCGTGCTCGATGTCGCGACGCCGCCCGCGGCGATGCCGCCGGTCGGCGCGGCGGTCGGTGCCCGGCTGGCGCGGGTCGACGGCCAGCCACGCGTCGATGGCACGGAGATCTACGGCGCCGATGCCATTCCCGCCGATGCGCTGTGGTTGCGGGTCGTGCGCTCGCCGCATGCCAGCGCGACCTTCGCGGTCGGCGATCTCTCCGCGGCGCGCCGTAACCTGGTGGCGATCCTCACGGCCGCCGACGTGCCGTTCAACGGCTTCGGCATCTATCCCGACATCAAGGACCAGCCGGTGCTGGCCGACGGCCTCGTGCGCTATCGCGGCGAGGCGGTGCTGGCGCTTGTGGGACCGCGCGATGCCGTGCTCGCCATACGCGATCAGGACCTGCCGATCGTCTGGACGAAACTGGAGCCGGTGATCGGCGTCGATGCCGCGCGCGCGGCCGACGCATCGCTGGTGCAGGCCGACAAGCCCGGCAACCTGCTGATCGAAGGTGGCGTGCGGCGGGGTGATGTCGACGCCGCGATCGCGTCAGCCGCGGCGGTGGCCGAGGGCGTCTTCGAGACGACATTCGTCGAGCATGCCTATATCGAGCCCGAGGCCGGCTGGGCGCGTCGCGTCGGCGATCGCATCGAAGTGCATGCCACGACGCAAACGCCCTACATGGACCGCGACGAGGTCGCCAGCGTGATGCGGCTGCCGACATCGGCGGTGCGCATCGTGCCCACGGCCTGTGGCGGCGGCTTTGGCGGCAAGCTCGACCAGTCGGTGCAGCCGCTGATCGCCTTGGCGGCGTGGAAGCTCGGCCGCCCGGTGGCCTGCGTCTACACCCGGCCGGAGAGCATGGCGGCCACCACCAAGCGCCATCCCGCGCGGGTCGTCGCCCGCTTCGCCTGCGATGACCAGGGACGCCTCACCGCCTGCGAATCGCGCGCCGATTTCGACACCGGCGCCTATGCCTCGTGGGGACCGACGGTGGCCAATCGCGTGCCGGTGCACGCGACCGGTCCGTATCACGTGCCGCATGTGCGCACCTGGGGCGCGGCGTGGTTCACCAACGCGCCGCCGGCCGGCGCCTTCCGTGGCTTCGGCGTGCCGCAATCGGCCATCGCGCACGAGGCGATGATGGATGCGCTGGCCGATACGCTGGGCATCGACCGGCTGGAGTTCCGCCACCGCAATGCGCTGCGCGCGGGCGATACGACAGCCACGAGCCAGCGCCTCGAGCATTCGGCCGGCCTGGCGCAATGCCTCGATGCCCTGCGGCCGCGCTGGGCCGAATGGAAGGCGCAGACGGCCGCGTTCAACCGCGTGTCGGGCACGAAACGGCGGGGCATCGGCATCGGCTGCATGTGGTACGGCATCGGCAACACCTCGATGTCGAACCCCTCGACGATGCGCGTCGGTATCGGGCGCGATGGCGGCGTCACGCTCTACAGCGGCGCGCTCGATATCGGCCAGGGCAGCAACACGATCATGACCCAGATCGCCGCCGACGCGCTGGGCCTGCCGTTCGCGCGTTTCCGCCTGGTCACCGGCGACACCGACCGCACCGCCGATGCCGGCAAGACCTCGGCCTCGCGCCAGACCTTCGTGTCGGGGAAGGCGGCCGAGCTGGCCGGCCGGGACCTGCGCTTGCGTATCCTGCGGATGACCAATGCCGGCAGCGACGCCGAGCTGTCGATCCACGGCGCGACGCTCTTCGTTTACGAAGGCGAAAGCACCGTCGTGATCGATCTGCGCGGGCTGAAGCCCGACGCCAATGGCGACGTGCTGACCGGCGAGGGCACCTTCGATCCGCCGACCTCGCCGCTCGACGCCGACGGGCAGGGCGTGCCCTACGCCAGCTACGCCTTCGCCGCGCAGATCGCGCTGGTCGAGGTCGACCTCGAGCTGGGCACGACCAGGGTGCTGCGCATGGCCGCCGCGCACGATGTCGGCCGCGCCATCAACCCGCTGCAGGTCGAGGGCCAGATCCATGGCGGCATCGCCCAGGGCCTCGGCCTGGCGCTGATGGAGGAATACATCCCCGGCCGCACCGAGAACCTGCACGACTACCTGATCCCCACGGTCGGCGACATGCCGCAGATCGAGGTGATGCTGATCGAGGATCCCGACCCGCTCGGTCCTTCGGGTGCGAAGGGTGTGGGCGAGCCGGGCCTGGTGCCGACGGCACCGGCGATTCTCGGTGCGATCCACGATGCGACGGGTGTGCGGATGCGCCAGGTGCCGGTGCTGCCGCATCGCCTGCGCGCGGCGTTGCGTGGAGAGAGATCATGAACGACGTGATCGCCAGCGACGGCGTGGTGCGGTGCGACGCCTGCCCGGTGCTCTGCCGCATCCGGCCGGGCAAGATCGGCGCCTGCGATCGCTACGCCAACGAGAATGGCCATCTGGTGCGCGTCGATCCGCTGGTCGTGATCGAGCGCACCCAGGCGCCGCTGGTGCCCTTCGCGCAGGGCGCCGAATCCTGGAACGGCGAGCTGGCGCAGCCCGAGGCCACGTTCGTCACCGGCATCGGCGCGACCACGACCTATCCCGATTACAAGCCGGCGCCGTTCATCGTGTCGAGCAGGCACGACGGCGTCGACATGGTCACCGTCGTCACCGAGGGCATCTTCAGCTACTGCGGCGTGAAGCTGAAGATCGACACCGACCGATTCCTCGGGCCCGAGCAGGCGGCCGTGCGCGTCGAGGGCGAGCAGATCGGCCATGTCACCACGGCCGAGTACGGCTCGCAGATGCTGTCGCTGGGCGGCGTGCGCCATCTGACCGGCGGCAGCAAGAAGGAGGGCGTCGTTACCTGCGACGCCATGCTGGCGCTGTGCAATCGCAAGCCGGTCGAGCTCACCATCGATGGCGGCGCCACCGTCGTCGTCCAGTCGGGCCAGCCGCCGGTGGTCAACGGCCAGCGCGAGGAGCGCATGCGCGTGGGCTGCGGTTCGGCCACCATCGGCATGTTCGCCCCGCAATGGCACGGCCATGTCGACGAGGTGATCGTGGTCGACGACCACATCACCGGCGTGCTGTCGGAGCACCAGGGCGGCAAGTTCCTCGACATGCCCTCGGCCGGCATCCGCGTGCGCGGCCGCCGCTCGACGCCCGGCCGCTATTTCCAGGTCGCCGAGCCCGGCCTGGGCTGGGGCGGCACCGACATCGCCGATCCGCTGGAGATCGTCGAGAAGATCGACCCCAAGACCGCGTGGCCCGGCCTGCGCCTGCTGATGGTGTCGACCACCGGCGAGCATTCGGCGTGGTTCGTGCTCGACGAGGCACTGAAGCCGCGGCCCGCCGACATGCCGCCTCCCGTCCGCAAGGTGGTCGAGCGCATCGCCGAGAACTGCGAGCCGGCCCTGTGCACGGTGATGTTCATGGCCGGTGCCGGCGGCTCGCTGCGCGCCGGCGTCACCGAGAACCCGGTGCGCCTGACGCTCAGCGTCAAGGATGCGCTGACCCGCGTGACCTGCGGCGGCGCGCCGGTCTACGTCTGGCCGGGCGGCGGCATCACCTACATGGTCGACGTCGCGCGCATGCCCGACAACGCCTTCGGCTACGTGCCGACGCCGGCATTGGTGGCGCCGCTGGAGTTCACCATGCGCCGCGATCACTACGAGGCGCTTGGCGGCTACACTGGCCGTGTCGTGTCGCTGGAGGATGCGCTCGCCGCCAACCGCCTCGACCGCCGCCCCTCGCGCGCCGACAACCCGTGGCCGGTGTCGACGACATGATCGCGCACCTGTCCTCCGCCCTCCCCCCATGTGGGGGAGGATTGGGGACGGGAGTGCTTGGCCAAGAGACGCCGGGATTGGGACAACCCCCGCCCCAGCCCTCCCCCACATGGGGGGAGGGGGAAGAGGTTTAGCCGGTGCGTCCCGGCGGCCCACTCTCCGTCCGTCTGCCCGACGGGCGGCTGCATCTGCAGCATGGCCCCATCGACCTGATCATCGAGGCCTTCGGCGCCTCGGCCGAGGTCGAGGCTTCCTATCGCCAGGCCATCGCCTGCTTCGCCGACGTCCTCGCGACACTCGTGCGCGAGTTGCCGACCCTGCGCACCGCGGTCGGCAATACACCACCGGCTCTGGAAGGTCCGGTCGCGCGCCGCATGGCCGACGCCGTGTGGCCCTACCGCGATGTCTTCGTCACGCCGATGGCGGCGGTGGCCGGCTCGGTCGCCGACGAGGTTCTGGCGGCGCTGGCAAGCGGGCGCGACCTCGCCAAGGCCTATGTCAACAATGGCGGCGACATCGCCATCCATCTCGCGCCCGGCCAGTCGCTGCGCGCGGCCATCGTCGCCACCGTCGAGGCGCCGGCGCTCGACGGTGGGGTCGAGTTGCGCGCCGAGTCGCCGGTACGCGGGCTCGCGACCAGCGGCTGGCGCGGGCGATCGTTCTCGTTGGGTATCGCCGACTCCGTGACGATCCTGGCGCGCACGGCGGCGATGGCCGATGCAGCCGCGACGATCGTCGCCAACGCCGTCGATGCCGATCACCCGGCCATCGAGCGCCAACCGGCGAACTCGATCAGCGACGACACCGATCTGGGCTCGCTGCCGGTGACAACCGGCGTTGGCCCGCTGCCGTCTGACGTGATCGCGGCGGCGCTCGATCGCGGGCTGGCGAAGGCGGTCGAGCTGCTGACGCGCGGCCTGATCGAGGGCGCGGCGCTGGCGCTGCAAGGCCAGTGGCGGCTGAC
>CAYNOF010000770.1:0-9845 GCA_964398335.1 uncultured Rhizobiaceae bacterium | reverse complement strand
CCACCACCGCCGGCCGAGCCGCTGGAACGCTTCGCCGTGCGCAAGCGCGGCAAGGAGATCCTGTTGGCGGCCGGCGACATCGCCTGGATCGAGGCGGCCGGCAACTATGCCGTGCTGCACGTCGGCGGCGAGACCTACGAGGTGCGCTCCTCGCTGACCAAGCTCGAGAGCGAACTCGACCCGCGCCGCTTCGTGCGCGTGCACAAGAGCTACATGGTCAACATCGCACGCGTGCGCGAGGTCGAGCCGTGGATGAGCGGCGACTGGCGCATCCGGATGGACGACGGCACCGAGGTCAGCCTCAGCCGCCGCTACCGCGACCGCTTCGAGGCGGTGGCACCGGTCAAGGCGTAGCGGGCACCGGTCGTCCCTGATGCTGCGCGTGACGGCTCTCTACCGCGCCGGCACGTACACGGTCGTCGCCGGCGGCGTGTCGGGATAGACCACCGTAGCGGATGTCGGCACCGGCTTCTCAACCACAGTCCGCTCAGTCCTTACCGTGCACGCCGATGCCAGCAGGGCGGCGACAGCGAGCGTCAACACATACTTCATGGATTGTCTCCCTGATCTGGTCGTGAGGAGACAACGGAGGGTCTTGGGGCAGGTTGCCAAAACGAGGAGATCGCCGAGTTATGGGGATCGAGGCGCGACGCGACAGCGCGGCAACGCGATCGCTTCGAGGCCGTTGCGCCGTCGAGGCACCGCGCGCGTTACGTGAACGCGCCGTAGAGGCATCCAACGCCTTCTAGGCCCGGCCCACGTCATTCATCCGTCGCAGCATCTCCGCGAAGAAGCTCTCGGCATTGAACCGCCCGTCCTCGCACAACGGCTGCGTCGCGGCGATGCGCAGCGCGGTGTTGCTGCGCGTCTCATGGCCGGCCGCGTTCCGCCAGGCGTCCATCATGGGATGGCGCCACATCTCGAAGAGCGCGTTGAGCCGCAGCACGATGCGTCGCGATAGCGTCGGGTGGGACGGGAAGGCGTTGCCGAGCGCGTCGAGCATCAGCAGGCGCAAACGCTCGGGGTCGTCGTGCGTCATGCCGTACACGAGCGCGTAGCCGTCGATGAAATCGCGCTCGGGCACGGCACCGTGCAGATCGTGCCGACGAGGGTGATGGCGGCTCAGGGTGGAGCTCCTTTGATAGCCCTCACCACCCCTTTATGGGGGTGGCGAGGGCTGGGGAGTCCGATGACGACTCCTTCCGATGGGTCAATCTTATTTATCTAATTAAAGAAATTATCAAGTTTTTTCTCACCCCAGGTTCCGCGCCGGCTTTTAAGGCAATCGGGCGGTGTGCCGCTCGTCACGGATTGTCTGCCGGTCATCCCAACGGACTCGCCGGTCGTCACAAAACGTCACTGAATCAAGAGGTTGGGTGACAAGAGGAGGCATGATCCAGACCGCCTTCGCCACCGACCGCCGCGCCGACCTGGACTGGCTGCGCGTGCTCGCCTTCGGGCTGCTGATCCTCTACCACGCCGGCATGGCCTGGTCGGGCTGGCCCTGGCACATCACCGACACCGACAGTGCCGCCTGGCTGCGCGAGGGCATGCGCTTCACCAACCGCTGGCGCATGCCGCTGATCTTCGTGGTCTCCGGTGCAGCGGTGATGCTGGCGCTGGGCAAGCGCAGCGGTGGCATGTTCGTACTCGACCGGCTGAAGCGCCTACTGCTGCCGCTGGCCTTCGGCATGCTGGTGATCGTGCCGCCGCAGATCTACGCCGAGCGCCTCCATCGCGGCCAGTTCACCGGCTCGTATCTCGACTGGCTGCCGCATGCCTTCGACGGCGGCGCCTACCCCGTGGGCAATGTCTCCTGGCACCACCTCTGGTTCGTCGCCTATGTGCTGATCCTGACGCTCGTGCTGCTGCCGGTCTTCCTCTGGCTGCGCGGCGCGCGGCTCGAGCCGGCCTACCGCGTCGTCGCGCGCTGGCACCTGTACTGGCTGGCGGTGCTGCCGCTGATCGCCGCGCAGCTGTGGCTGGTGCCGATCTCGCGCAACCCCAACGGGCTGGTCGGCGACTGGTTCGGCATCGTCTACTACGGCGTGCTGCTGCTCTACGGCGCGCTGATGTTCCGCAGCGCCACCCTGCTCGACGCGCTCGAGCGCGCGCGCTGGGCATCGCTGGCGATCGGCATCGTCGCCTTCGCGCTGCTCGACCAGCTGTTCTTCACCGGCGCGCGTCCGACCATCGCGCCCGACGATCGGCCGCTCTACGCGCTGCTCTCGGCCATCAACACGCTCGCCTGGCTGCTGGCGATCATCGGCCTGGCGCGGCGGCACCTGACGCGGCGTCCGGCCTTCCTCGCCTATGCGACGGAGGCGGTCTATCCCTTCTATATCCTGCACCAGACGATCGCGGTGATCGCCGTGTTCTGGCTGGTGAAGAGCGGGCTGCCGGTGGGCGCGAAATTCGCGCTCGCCGCGTCAGTCACCTTCGCCGGCAGCTGGCTGCTCTACGAGTTCGTCGTGCGCCGCATCGCCGTCCTGCGGCCGCTGTTCGGGCTGAAGGTTGCACCCCGGGAGCCGCTTGCGCAGACTGTCGCCCATCCATGAGGGAGGGACAGCGATGGCGATGATCGAGTTCGCGCGGCCGGACGGCAGCAAGGCCGCTGGCTGGCTGGCGATGGCCGGGCAGGGCAAGCCGGGTGTCGTGGTGATCCAGGAATGGTGGGGGCTGAACGACCAGATCAAGGGCGTCGCCGACCGCTTCGCGCGCGCCGGCTACAACGCGCTGGCGCCCGACCTCTACAAGGGCCGCGTGACCCAGAAGCCGGACGAGGCCAACCACCTGATGACCGGCCTCGATTTCCCCGGTGCCACGCACCAGGATATCGCCGGCGCGGTCAACCACCTGCGCGGCGTCTCGGGCAAGGTCGCGGTGATGGGCTACTGCATGGGCGGCGCGCTCACCGTGGCGAGCGCCGTGCATGTGCCCAACCTCGCCGCCGCGGTGTGCTTCTACGGCATCCCGCCGGCCGAGTTCGCCGACCCGGCGAAGATCAGGATCCCGTTCCAGGGCCATTTCGCCAACAAGGACGACTGGTGCACGCCGGCCGCCGCCGACGCCCTGGAGAAGGCGATGCAGGGGGCCGGGCAGAAGCCGGAGATCCATCGCTACGACGCCAATCACGGCTTCTGCAACGAACGCAGCGAGATGAACTACCACGTCGCTTCCGCCAACACCGCCTGGGATCGCATGATGGCGTTCCTGGGGAAGATGTAGCGCGCTGCCACGCCTGTCATGTCGAGCGCAGCGAGACATCCAGGGCGGACCCTGGATCCTCGCTCCGTTCGGGATGACACTAGGCGAGATCGCTCGATTTGATCCGCTTGACGCCCACCGCCAGCATCTTGGTCCACGCTGCGGCGAGCGAGCCTTGGGCGTCGATGCCGCGCGAGGCGTCCTCGATCACCAGCGCCTCGAGCCCTTCCTTGCGCGCATCCTGCGCCGTCCACGCCACGCAGAAATCGGTGGCCAGCCCGCAGACGAACACGCGGTTGATGCCGCGCGCCTTGAGGTAGCCGCCCAGCCCGGTGACGGATTTGGCATCGGCCTCGAGGAAGGCGGAGTAGCTGTCGACGTCCTTGTTGTAGCCCTTGCGGATTACCAGCTGGGCGTGCGGGATCGCGAGGTCGGGATGCAGGCCGGCACCCTCGGTGCCCTGCACGCAGTGGTCGGGCCACAGCACCTGCTTGCCGTAGGGCAGGTCGATGACGTCGAACGGCTTCTTGCCGGGGTGTGACGAGGCGAACGAGATGTGACCGGGCGTGTGCCAGTCCTGCGTCAGCACGACGTTGGCGAATTTCTTGGCGATGTCGTTGATCAGCGGCACGACCGCATCGCCGTCGGGTACGGCAAGCGAGCCGCCCTTGGTGAAGCAGCGCTGCACGTCGACGACGATCAGCGCGTCGCTCTTGGACGTGGTGATCTTGCTCTGTGCGCTGGCGCGCAACGTCGCGAGCCCGGCCAGCGCCAGCACACCCATACCCAGCATCCGACGACGATCCAGAAGAACGCTCATGATGCCCTCCCCGCGGCGACATCGCCGCCAATGCGAATTCTATGCCGAGTGCGTCAGCCGTCGAGCATGAACGCCTCATGCACGGCGCTCTGGAAGCCGCCGCCCATCACCGGGCCGCCGCCGGCGACGTAGATCGTGTCACCGAGCGCCACCGCGCCCAGGCCATGCCGCGGCGTCATCATGGGCGCGTATTGCCACCATTTATCTGACGCCACGTCGTAGGCCTCGTTCTGGCCGAACACCTTGTTGGTGCCTTCGCCGCCCATGCAGAAGATCTGGCCGCGCAGCACGACCGAGCCGTGGCCCGAGCGCGCCGTGGGCAGCGGGTTGCGCATGCGCCAGCGATCCTCCTTCGCCTCCCAGGTGTGGTGCAGGTTGGAGTTGGTGTGGAATGAATCGACGCGCCCGCCGATGATGTGGATGCGATCGCCCACCGCGACGATGCCGGTGTGGTCGCGCGCGGTGGGCAGCGGTGCGGCCTCGCTCCACGCATTGCTCGCCGGATCGTAGACCAGGTGCCAGTCGATCGAGCGGCGCACCTCGAAGCCGATGCCGACCGCGCCGCCGATGCAGTGGATCTTGCCTTCGAAGCCGATGCACGACATCGCCCCGCAGGCGCGCGGCAGCTTGGCGATCGGCTGCCAGGCCTCGCCGCGATAGACGAAGCACTGGTCGTGCGGCGTGTGGTTCTGGCCGAGGAAGCCGCCCATGGCGAAGAGCCAGGAGCCCAGCGTCGCGACGCCGACATGGTTGGCGCCCAGCGGCAGCGGCGCGGCGTCGGTCCACTTGTCCGACGCCGGGTCGTAGACGTGGTGGTAGGGCCGGTCGACCTTCTGCTCGCCGTAGCCGCCCACCAGGTGCAGCTTGCCGCCCATCGCCGTCGCCCACGCCATCTCGCTGCGCGGCAAGGGCAGCGGCGCGCGGGCGACCCACTTGCCTGGCTTCTCGGCCCTGGGCGCCGGGCTGTCGAAAACGCGCTGGGTCCTGGCGGACTCCGGCTCGTCGACGCGGCCCGCCTGGTTGAGGCGCTCGTACATCGGTCCGTGCTGCGCATGCTGCGCGCGCACCGCGGTGGCGCCGCCGACCGCCGCGGCTATGCCGACCAGCAAGGTGCGCCGTGACGTGTCGCCCATCTCGACCTCCAGCTCGCCGATGACCGACTATAGCGCAGTGCTATGCTGCACGCCGTCCACACCCCGCGGAGGATTGTCATGGCCCAGCCACGTCCCAAGAGCGCACGCGAGCGGCTCGGCGCTTTCACGCCCAAGCTGATCGATCTCACCGAAGGCGTGCTGTTCGGCGATGTCTGGGAGCGGCCCGGGCTGTCCAAGCGTGACCGCAGCCTGATCACCGTGGCGAGCCTGGTGGCGCTGAACCGCACCGAGCAGCTGCGCGGTCATCTCATTCGCGCCGTCGACAATGGCGTGAAGAAGGAGGAGCTCGTCGAGCTGATCACCCATCTCGCCTTCTACTCCGGCTGGCCCACGGCGATGTCGGCGGCGACGCTCGCTCAGGAGGTGCTGGCCGAACCATGAAAGTCGCGATCGTCCTCGCCGCCGGCCTGTCGATCGCCGGCGGCAGCGCCGCCGCGCAGACCGAGGCGGGCTGGATGCTCGATGCGCAGGCCAATTGCCGTGCGTGGTATCCTACCCGTCTCGTCGACGCGGCGATGACATGGTCCGGCTCCTGCAAGCGCGGCCGCGCCGACGGGACGGGCACGCTCGAGATCAGGCTCGGCGGCAAGGTGGCCGAGCGCTACGAGGGACCGATGCGTGACGGCGCCGCCGAGGGCAAGGGCACGCAGCAATGGGCCGACGGCGTGCGCTATGTCGGACAGTTCCAGGGCGGTGCGCCCAATGGCGCGGGCGTCACGAGCTTTCCCGGCGGTGCCACTTACAGCGGCGAGCATCGCGCCGGCCTGCCGCATGGCACGGGCGTCTACACCTGGCGCAATGGCGCCCGCTACGAGGGCGAGTTCGTGGACGGCCGCGCCCATGGTCGCGGCACCTACACCTTGCCCGCCGTCGACGTGCCCAGCGCGTCAGGCGCCGGCGTCTACAGCGGGCGCTGGTCCAAAGGCTGTTTTCGCGATGGCCTGCGCTGGGCGGTGATCGGCGTCACGCCGCGCGACTGCGGCTTCAACATCGAGCGCAGGTAGGGCGGGCTCCATGACACGTTGGCTTGCCGCAGGGGCGATCGGTCTGCTTGCCCTGGCATTGGGATCGGTGCCGGTGAGCGCACGCGCCGAGGGCGCCGTCGCGCTGGGCCTGCCCGACGATGTCGCGCGCGATGGTGCCGCGGTCGGCTGGGCGGTGGGGCAGCCCACCGGCCGCGCCGCCGACCTCGCCCTGCAGCAATGCCGAGCGCGGCCCGATGTGCCGCAGGCGACGCGTGATCTGTGTCGCGTGGTACGCATCTTCACCGACGCCTGCATCGCCGTGGCGATCGATCCGGAGGAAAGCACGCCGGGCTTCGGTTGGGCCGTCGCCGCCACCAAGGCCGAAGCCGATGCGGCGGCGATGCGCGGCTGCCTGCAGACCGCCGGGGCGGCGCGCCAGGCTTACTGCAAGCTCGCCGCCAGCACCTGCGACCGGCGCGGATGATCAGTGACGGTTGGCGTCCGCCGTCATCGACCACAGGTGTGTGCGCCAGCGCAGCGCGATCACCAGGGTGAAAAGAAGGCCCACGCTGCAGAACAGCACCGCGGTGAGCGTGTAGTCGAAACGCGCCACCAACGGACCGGCGGCGAGAATGCCCAGCGGCATGCCGTAGACGGCCAGCATGCGCACGCCCATGACGCGGCCGCGGAAATGCGGCGGCGTCTCGCGCAACAGCATCACGGCGAGCGGCACCATGCAGAAGCTCTGGGCGAAGCCGGCGGCCACCAGGACCGCGGCCCCTATGGTCGGCGTCGGGATGAAGGCAAAGACGATCAGCAGCACGTACCAGATCGCGCCGGCCACCAGGGTCGTGCGCCCCGGCGGCACCCGGGCGCCGTGCGTGGTGAGGACGATCGAGCCCAGCAGCGCACCCAGCGCGAAGCTCGCCACCAGCCAGCCCAGGCCGGTCTGGCCGATGCCGTAGACGTTCTTGGCGACATAGGCCAGCAGCGTGCCGGTGAGGGGAAACGCCGTGAGGTTCACCAGGAAGGCGAGGTACATCTCCGAGCGCAGATGCGGCTCGTGCCAGACATAGGCCAGCCCCTCGCGCATGTCGCGCCACGGTGAGACCGGCCGTGCGCCCGATGCGGTGGGCCGCACGGCCAGGTTCGACACGCCCAGGGTCAGCAGGATGCTCACCAGGTAGCAGCCGATGACCGCAAGATACGCCGGGCCCATGCCCAACATGGCCACCAGCCCGGCACCGGCCAGCGAGCCCGCGACGCGTGCGGAGTCGGCCGTGGTGCGCGAAATGCCCATGGCACCCATGAGCTGCTCGGCCGGCATGGTCTGGCCTACCAGCAGGTTGCGCATCACCAGGTCGGACGGCCGCACCAGGCCGCTGACGATGGCGACGGCGAAGGCGAGGATCGGCGTCACCATGCCGGTGAAGATCAGCACCGCCAGCACGCTTGACAGCATCGCGTAGGTCAGTCGCATGAGGCAGAGCAGGTTGCGATAGCCGATGCGGTCGCCGACGATGCCGAACATCGGCGCCAGCAACACGCCAAGAAAGGTCAAGGCGCCGAAGGCGGTGAGCCACAGCACCGAGCCGGTCTCGACCAGCACGTACCAGCCGAGGATGATGGCTTCCATCTCGAACGCCCAGGCGGTCGCGAGATCGGCCGGCCACTGGAACCGGAAGCTGCGCACGCGAAACGGCGCCAGCGCCGTCACGCTTCCCGTCAAACTCACGCTGTCTTATCGGCGGTGCGTTGCCCGCCCGCCCCTCTGCGTTCCCTCTTGGAGCAACTATAGACGGTGGGAGACCTGCGCCAACCCGCGATGAACGCAGCGCTGGGTTGATGCTAGGGTGCTGGCAAAGGGTAGGGAGCGGGCATGGTCGCGCAAACTCGGTTCGACGTCATCGTGGTGGGTCTCGGCAACGCGGCCATCTGTGCAGCGCTCTCGGCGCGCGAGCAGGGCGCCCGCGTGCTGATGCTGGAGAAGGCGTCGGTCGAGGAGCGCGGCGGCAATTCGCTGTTCACCGCCGGCGGCTTCCGCTTCGTGCATGACGGGCTGGACGATCTGCGCCAGGACATCCTCGACGACCTGTCGCCGGCTGAGGCCGAGCAGATCGTGCTGCCGACGCTCAAGGCCGAGACCTACATGCATGACCTGATGCATGTCACGGAGCACAACAGCGAGGAATCGTTGGCGAACCTGCTGATCGGCCGCTCGCGCGACACCATGCGCTGGATGCGGCGCAACGGCGTGCGCTTCATCCCGATGTTCGGCCGGCAGTCGTACAAGCTCAACGGCAAGCACCATTTCTACGGCGGCGTGAACATCGAGGCGGTGGGCGGCGGCTATGGCCTGGTCGACCAGCTCCTGAAGGCGGCCGAGCGCCAGGGCATCGAGATCCGGTACGCCACGCGCATGACGCGCCTGCTGCAGGATCGCAGCGGCACGGTCACCGGCGTCACGGTGAAGGGGCCTGAGGGCTTCGAGGATTTGCAGGCGAAGTCGGTGGTGCTGGCCTGCGGCGGCTTCGAGGCCAATCCGGAGATGCGCGTGCGCTATCTCGGGCCGGGCTGGGAGCATTGCCGCGTGCGCGGCACGCGCCATAACACCGGCGACGGCATCAAGGCGGCGCTCGATATCGGCGCGCAGGCCTTCGGCGGCTGGTCGACCTGTCACGCGGTGGCCTGGGACATCAGCGCGCCGCCCTATGGCGATCGCGTCGTGCTCGACAATTTCCAGAAGCACTCCTACCCGATCGGCATCGTCGTCAACCTCAAGGGCGAGCGCTTCGTCGACGAGGGCGCGGATTTCCGCAACCACACCTACGCCAAGTACGGCCGCGAGATCATGAAGCAGCCGCTGCGCACGGCGGTGCAGATCTTCGACCAGCGCACCATCGACATGGTGCGCGACGAGTACCGCATCCGCCAGGTGACCAAGGCCGAGGCCAACACGCTGGAGGAGCTGGCGCAGAAGCTCGAGATCGATCCCGAGGGGCTGGCGCGCACGGTGCGGGAGTTCAACGCCGCCTGCCAGCCGGGCGACTACAACCCGGCGATCCTCGACGGCGTGAAGACCAAGGGCATCGTGCCGCCAAAATCGAACTGGGCGCTGCCGATCGACAAGCCGCCGTTCACCGGCTTCGTCGTCACCTGCGGCATCACCTTCACCTTCGGCGGCCTGCGCATCAACGAGCAGGGCGAGGTGCAGGACGTCACCGACCAGACCATCCCCGGCCTCTACGCCGCCGGCGAGCTGGTCGGCGGCATCTTCTACGGCAACTACCTCGGCGGCGCCGGGCTGATGTCCGGCGCGGTGTTCGGGCGGCTGTCGGGACGCAGCGCGGGGCTCCGGGCTACTGGGACCGCCGGCGTCTCGCCGGTCTCTTAAGATGCCGGCGGGGCGCCGGCGCTCCCAGGAAGAGCGCCGCGCTTCGCCCAGTCCTGGTACATCTGCAGCAAGGCGACGATATCGCGGCCGCGGAAGCCTTCGGCCAGCGCCAGCGCGAAGAGCTCGCGCACCGTCGACGCGCCGGGTGTCGGCAGCTTCGTCGCGCGGCCCAGGTCGATGGCCAGCGCGAGATCCTTCTCGCCCAGCTCCATCTTGAAGCCGGGATCGAAGTTGCCTTTGATCGCGTTGGGGAAGCGCTTGGTGAAATGGTGCGAGCGGCCGCCGCTCACCGACAGCACGTCGTA
>CAYNOF010000769.1:0-12638 GCA_964398335.1 uncultured Rhizobiaceae bacterium | reverse complement strand
TCCTGCTCCCATTGTCTGCTCCCATTCGTGGGAAATGAGAGCAATATTATCTATATATATCAGATACTTAATGAATTGGCGTCCCCGAGAGGATTCGAACCTCCGACCTCCGGTTTAGGAAACCGCTGCTCTATCCGGCTGAGCTACGGGGACATCGCCACGCGAACGGGCGCCTTATAGCAGCGCCCGCCGCGCGTTTGAAGCCGGCTAGGCGCGGCTCAGGATCCGCCACACCTTCTCAGGCGTCACCGGCATGTCGATGTGCGTCACGCCGTGGCCCGACAGCGCATCGACCACCGCGTTCATCACCGAGGGCAGGGCGCCGGCGCAGCCGGCCTCGCCGCAGCCCTTCACGCCCAGCCGGTTGGTCTTGCACGGCACCGAGTGGTTCTCGATCGAGAAATCCGGCGCGTCCGAGGCGCGCGGCATGGCGTAGTCCATGTACGAGCCGGCGAGCGGCTGGCCCTGCTCGTCGTAGACCGTGCGCTCCATCAGCGCCTGCCCGATGCCCTGGATCACGCCGCCATGCGCCTGGCCGGCGACCAGCATCGGATTGATCACCGTGCCGAAGTCGTTGACCATGAAATAGCGCACCACCTCGATCTGTCCGGTGTCGCGGTCGATCTCGACCTCCGCGACGTGACAGCCGTTGGGGAACGAGAAGGGCGGGTTGTCCGAGATATGGCTGATGTCCAGTGATGTCGGAACGTCCGGCGGCAGGCTGATGCCCGCGCGCAGCCTGTCGGCGAGCTCGATGATGGTGATGCTGCGGTCGGTACCGGCGATGGTGAAGCGGCCGCGCGCGAACTCGATGTCGGCAGCCGACGCTTCCAGCACGTGGGCGGCGATCAGCTTGCCCTTCTCGATCAGCAGGTCGCCGGCCTCGATGAAGGCCTGGCTTGCGACCAGCGCCGATTTCGAGCCGCCGGTGCCGCCGCCGACCTTGAGCTGGTCGGAATCACCCTGGAGCAGGCGGAAACGCTCGAAGGGAATGCCGAGCTTGTCGACCAGCACCTGTGCGAACGGCGTGGCGTGGCCCTGGCCGTAGTCGAGCGTGCCGCTCAGCATGGTCACCGTGCCGTCGGCCTCGAAGCGGATGCCGCCGTATTCCTTGGCTGGCGGGCCGGTGACCTCGAGATAGGAGCCGATGCCGCGGCCGCGCAGCTTGTTGCGCTTGGCACTCTCCGCCTTGCGTGCCGCGAAGCCGTCCCAGTCGGCGGCCTTGAGCGCCTTGTCGAGGATGGTGGTGAAGTCGCCGCTGTCGTAGCGCATGTCCGACGGCGCCTTGTAGGGGAACTCGTCGGGCCGGATGTGGTTGCGCCGGCGCAGCTCGACCTGGTCGATGCCCATCTCGCGCGCCGCCGTGGTGATCAGCCGCTCCATGAAGTAGTTGGCCTCGGGCCGCCCGGCGCCGCGATAGGCGCCGATCGGCGTGGTGTTGGTGAACACCACCTTCGAGTTCACTTCCATCGCCGGCGTGCGATAGACGTCGATCAGGTTCTTCACCGCGTTGGTCGTCGGCTGCAGCGGCGGGTTGATGTAGGCGCCGGCATTGCCGGTGCCGGTCAGCCGCACCGCGAGGAAGCGGCCATCCTTGTCGAGTGCCAGCTCGGCGACGCGCTGGTGGTCGCGGCCGTGATGGTCGCTGAGGAAGCTGTCGGAGCGATCATCGGTCCATTTCACAGGACGACCCAGCAGCTTGCTCGCGAGCAGCAGCGGACCGTACTCGGGATAAGGCTGCGCCTTCATGCCGAAGGAGCCGCCGACATTGCCGGTCAGCACGCGCACCTTGTCGGGCGGCACGCCGAGCACGTCGCGCGCGAGGCCGGCGCGCATGCCCATCACGCCCTGGCAACCGACGCGCAAGGTCCAGCGCTCGGTCGCGGGATCGTAGGCGCCGATCGCCGAGCGTGGCTCCATGGCGTTGACGACGATACGGTTGGAGACGATCTCCAGGCGCGTCACGTGCGCGGCTTCGGCGAAGGCCCTCTTCACCGCCTCGGTGTCGCCGTGGTGGAAATCGAGCACGAGATTGCCCGGCGCCTCGTCGTGAAGCTGCGGCGCACCGGACTTCAGCGCGTCCGCTGGCGTCGTGACCGCGGGCAGCTCCTCGATGTCGAGCTCGACCGCTTCGGCCGCGTCCTTCGCCTGGTCGCGTGTCTCGGCGACCACGCAGGCTACCGCTTCGCCGACGAAGCGCACCTTGCCCTTGGCGAGCGAGGGCCGCGGTGGCGTCTTCATCGGCTTGCCGTCGCGGTCGGGAATGTTCACCGCGCATTTCAGCGGTCCGAAGCCTGCGGCGTCGAGATCGGCATGCGTCAGTACCGCCAGCACGCCGGGCATGGCGCGCGCCGCCGTGCTGTCGATGCCTTTGAGGATGCCGTGCGCGATGCGGCTGCGCACCATCACCGCCCAGGCCTGGTTGGGCAGGTTGATGTCGTCGGTGTAGCGGCCCTCGCCGCGCAGCAGCTTGGGATCCTCGGTGCGCGGCACGGGCTGGCCGACGCCGAATTTGGTGAACGCGAGTTCAAGGTCGGTCACGCTGTCCATGCGACGCTCCGCCAATCGGTCCTGTTCTCGAGTGGCCGCGACGTTAGTGGAGCCCCAGCCCTGACGCCAGCGCGCTTGCGGGGGGACGGTCATGCGCTAGGCTGCCGCGTCCCGAAGGAGGAGGAGAACGCACATGGCCGAGAGCGAGAACTACAAGAAGGGTTCGGAGATCCGCAGCAAGCTGATGGGCGAGGCCTACGCCAACAAGATGGCCAGCACCGTCTACGACGATCCGATGATGAAGAAGTTCGGCGATTACGCCCGCGAAGCCGTGTTCGGCATGCTGTGGGGGCGGCCTGGGCTGGACCTCAAGACCAAGGCGCTGATCTGCGTGATCTCCGACACCGCGCAGGCGCGCTGGCCAGAGCTCGCCATCCACCTGCGCTTCGCGCGCAACACCGGCTGGACCGAGGATGAGCTCTCGGAGGCGCTGATGCATCTGTGCGGCTATATCGGCCTGCCCTCGGTACGCGAAGCGCTGCTCACGGCGAAGGAAGTGTTCCACGAGATGAAGCACGAGAAGGCGTAGCCCGCCGGCTCCTCTTTTTGATCTGGCGCAACGCAGGCGGGGCGTCGCTGTCGTATGAGACGGCGATGTCACGCATCGTCATTGTGCAAGGCCATCCCGACCCCGCCGGCAAGCATTTCTGCCAGGCGCTCGCCCAAGCCTATGCCGAGGGCGCGGCGGAAGGCGGCCATGAGATCCGCAGCATCGAGGTATCGACGCTCGACTTCCCGCTGCTGCGGACCATGGCGGATTTCGAGAAGGGCGAGCCGCCACCGGACATCAAGGCGGCACAGGAGTCGGTGCTGTGGGCGGAGCACCTTGTCGTGATCTTCCCATTGTGGCTGGGCGCCATGCCGGCGCTGCTCAAGGGCTTCCTCGAACAGTGCCTGCGGCCGGGCTTCGCGTTCCGCCACCGTGAGCGCGGCTTCCCGGTCCAGCTCCTCAAGGGGCGCTCGGCGCGCATCGTCATCACCATGGGCATGCCCGGCGTGATGTATCGGCTGTGGTATGGCGCGCATGGCCTCAAGACCCTGCGGCGCAACATCCTGGGCTTTGTCGGCATCGCGCCGATTCGCGACACGCTGTTGGGCATGATCGACGCCAAGCGCGCGCCGCGCATGCTGGCGGCGATGCGCGCGCTCGGCCGCAAGGCAGGTTAGGCGGCCTTCGCCTGCGCTGGGGTGTGGCGCAGCAGGAAGGCCTTCACGCGCCGGATCGATTCCTGCAGGTGATCCGGTCCGCGCCAGTCGGTCTGCACCTCGATGTCGGGCGCCAGCGCCGCGATCTCGGCGCTGGTCTGCGCCGGGTGCGGCTTGTCGATGCCGGGCTGCAGGTAGAGCGGCGTCTTGCACCGGCGCACGAAGTCGCGGTCGACCGAGAACACGAAATCGCCGCCGTACATGTTGCGGCCGAAGCTCCGGATGATCTCCGGCGTCAGCGAGGGATCCTCGGCCAGCATCTTCTCCTGGAAGCCGCTGATCGAGGCCTCCCAGGTGTCGTCGTTCTCGTGCCGGCCGATCGGGTTCTGTAGCACCGCCGCGGCGACGCGCTCGGGCGCCATCTTGCACAAGGTCAGGCAGTAGGTGCCGCCGATGCAGCCGCCCATGACGTGGAACTGCCGGAAGCCGAGATGATCCATCAGCGCCAGGTGGTCGCCGGCAAAGGTGTGCCAGCCATCGCTCGCGCGCACCTTGCCGTGCGAGGCGCCGGCGTTGCGCTGGTCCATGCCGACCACGGTGAAGCTGTCGGCAAGCGCCGTCATCGGATCCATCCACGGCGGCGGCTTGGTCGGATCGGCGATGCCGACACGCCAGTTCTTCAGCACCGAGCGCAGGCCACCCGGCGCGAACAGCAGCAGCGGGAAGCCCTTGCCGTGGACCTCGTAATAGATCTCGGCATCGTCGCGCTTGAACACCGGCATGGTCACGCTCCCGATCGCTTGGTTCGGCCCGTAGCCTATCGGCCCCGGGGGCGGGAGCAAGTGACTACGGGATCTCGTAGACCGCCATGTCGGCGGCGATGCCGCGCAGCGAGCGCTGCTGCGCCACCGGCTTGTGCCCCTTGGCGGCCAGGATCGCCGCGGTCTCGGGGTGGTCAACCACCGGGCTGGTGGTGAAGATCGCGCGCGAATCGGCCAGGCCCTGGACGCGCGCGGCGATGTTCACGGTCGAGCCGAAATAGTCCTGGCGCTCGTTCAGGGTCACGGCGAGGCAGGGGCCCTCGTGGATGCCGATCTTCAGCAGCATGTCCTCGCTGCCGCGCTGCTCGTTGAGCTCGCGCATCGCCTCGCGCATGCGCAGGGCCGCGGCCATGGCCCGGTCGGGCGTCGGGAAGGTCGCCATCACGGCGTCGCCGATGGTCTTGACCACGGCGCCGGCCTCGGAGGCGACGATCTCGTGCAGCAGGTTGAAGTGGCTGCGCACCAGGTCGAAGGCCACCAGGTCGCCGACGCGCTCGTAGAGCTCGGTCGAGCCCTTGAGGTCGGTGAACAGGAAGGTGAGGCTGGTGATCTTCAGGCGCTGGTCGACGTCGAGCGTGTCGGTGCGATAGATGTCGCGGAAGGTCTGGTTGGTCAGCAGGCGCTTGGCGGTCACGAAGGGTCGCCGCTGCTGCATCATGTGGTGCAGGTCGTGGTCGGCGATCCAGATGCCGGGGAGCGCTCGCTTGCTCGAGCGGTTGTCGAAGGAGATGCGCAGCGGACCGGGGCGCATCTCGGTCGTGCCGGTGGGCGCGCTGACGTTGTTGTAGACGATCGACAGGGTCCGCCGCTCCGTCGTCGGCTCGCCCTTGACGTCGATGAAATGCGCCGCATGCGTGACCGGCTCGAAGACGATGATGAACAACGGCGGCAATTGCACCGAGACCAGCGCCTTCTCGCCCGGCGGCAGCTCGAGGGTCTCCAGCGTGATCTTGTCCCAGATCGGCTCCTCGGGCGGCTCGAGACCCGAGCTCAGGAACAGCTGCGTGTTGTAGTCGTGGAACGTCAGGCTGTCCGGATCGTGCGCGGCGATGCGCCGGACGCGCGGGCTGACCGTGAACGTGACCTCGACCATCTCGTCGAGCGTGGGCTCGTAGCCCTCGGCGCACAGCGCGCAATGGTAGGCTTCGGCCTTCACGGTCTTGAGCGTGGAGTTGGCGCCCAGCACGCCGCCGCAACCCGGGCACAGCACATTCCACGACAGCTCGAAGATCCCGACCCGGGCGGCGTGCAGGAAGGCGGCGATGACCTTCTCTTCGTCCAGCCCGTTCTGCTTCGCGAAAGCCAGGGCGTTGATGCGGCAGAGCGCGCGATCCGGCGCCTCGTGGACCAGGCGCTCGATCGCGGCGACGGCCTGCGGGTCGGCAGTCTGCCGCAGAATGGAGAACAGCGCGTCGGCCTCGCTCATGGTGCAAGGCTACGCCTGCTTGCGATCACCGCCAAGCCACACCCGCACACGATCCAGTGTGATTTTGGCCGGTGCGATCTTGGCCGGCGCGGCCCAGGCCTGCGCGCTCCGCTACCCGGCCCTGTCCGGCGCGGCCTATCTGCAGGCTGGTCGGTCCACTATCTTGGCAGCACGAACCGAAGCGACGATGACGAGACCATGACCGAGAGCGACAGCAAGGGCGCCAAGACGGCGACCGCCGAGCAGGTGTTGAGCGGGGCGGTGCCGCGGCCCGAGGTGGGCAAGGAACGCCCGGTCGACGCCACCTACGAAGGCAGCAAGATCCCGGCGATGAAGCCGCGCGACGCCGCCACCCTGATCATGGTGCGCAAGCCCAAGGATCCCGACGGCATGCCCGAGGTGCTGATGGGCTGCCGCGGCGCCGGCCACGTCTTCATGCCCAACCGCTACGTCTTTCCCGGCGGCCGGGTCGATCCGGCCGATGCCAGGGTGCCGGTCGCCACGTCGCTCAGGCCCGAGATCGACGAGCGCCTGCGCCGGGCCGCCACGGCGCAGCGCGCGCGGGCGCTGGCGATTGCCGCGGTGCGCGAGACCTTCGAGGAGACCGGCCTGATCATCGGCGAGAAGTACGAGGGCAATGTCGGCGAGGTGCCCAAGCACTGGCAGGGCTTCCTCGACCAGGGCCTGGCGCCAGCGCTGCACCACCTCGACTACATCGCCCGCGCGGTGACGCCGCCCGGCCGGCCGCGCCGCTTCAACGCCCGCTTCTTCATGATGGATGCCGAGGCGGTGCAGGGCACGATGAAGGACAGCACCGAGATCTACGACATCCGCTGGGTGCGGCTCGACGAGGCGCGTAAGCTGCCGCTGCCGACCATTACCGGCCTGATGCTGGGCGAGATCGCGCTGCTGGTGAAGGAGCCGCCGGCGGTCGGCGCGGAACGGCGCATCAAGCTGTTCAAGACCATCCACCGCAAGCACATGCTGCTGGAGGAGTAGGGCTGGGGTATAAGTACCTGATGCGCCTGCTCCGCCTTCTGCCGCTGCTCTTCCTGATGTCGCCATTGGCCGCCTGTACCGATCCGGAGCATATCCTTGCCTCGGCGGCCAAGAGTTGGTGCCGCTCGTCGAAGAACTGCACGGTGTACGAGAACCCCTGAGCGGCATGGCGCCGGCCGCGAAATCCGTCCTGCTGTTGACCCTGCCGCCCGGTCTCGGCGGCGAGCGCGCGCGGGCGCGCATGGTGCATGACGTGCTGGCCAAGCACGGCCACACCGTCACCGTCGCCTGGCGCGCCTATTACAGCGAGGAGCCCGATCTCTCGGTGCCGATCTGGCAGGCGCTGACGCGCCGGCCAAAGGTCCGCGAGGTGCCGGACTGGCCCTGTCGTCGCGTCGCCGTGGGCACCTGGCTGCCGGAATTCGAATGGGCGCATCACCAGCCGTGGAAGCCGTGGCGCGCCTTGCTCGAAGGCCATCGCGCCCATGTCGTATCCTCGGGCAACAACCTCACCGGCTGGGGGCCGACGGCGCTCGGCCTGCCGTCGCTGCAATGGATCGCCTCGCCCTACGAGCCCGACCGCGTCGATCGCATCCGGCACTGGCCGGCATGGCGGCGGCTCTACGACGCCACGCTCAACAGCTGGATCAGCGCGCGGCAGGAGGTGAAGACTCTCGAGCGCGCCGACACGCTGTCGATCAGCCAGTACACCCATGACGGCCTGAAGCAGGTCACGCCCAGGGCGCGGCTGTTCGGCGTACTCGCGATCCCTGTCGATGCCGAACGCTTTTCGCCTGTCGGCCGTCCGCCGCTCGCGAACCGCAAGCTGCGTATCGGCTTCAACGGCCGCATCTCCGATCCGCGCAAGAACATGCCGCTGCTGGTGAAGGCCTTCGCACGCGCCGCCGCGACGCATCCCGATATCGAGCTGCACATCAGGGGCGATGTCCCACGCGAGGATTTCATCCGCCAGTTCGACGCCGGCGGCATCGCCGACAGGCTCGTGGTCGAGCCGCCGGTCGCCTTCGCGCACTTGCCGGACTGGTACCGCTCGCTCGACATCTTCGCGCTGGCCTCGCACCAGGAGGGCCTGTCGATCGTCGGCACCGAGGCGATGGCCTGCGGCGCGGTCGTCGTCTCGACGCGTTGCGGCGGGCCGCAGGACTACGTGCTCGACAACGAGACCGGATTGCTGAGCGGCTTCGAGGAGCGCGAATTCGCCGACAAGCTGATCGCGCTGATCGGCGACGCGGCGTTGCGCGCGCGGCTGGGCGATGCCGGCATCGCCCTCATCCGCACCCGCTACGCCCAGGCGGAGTTCGAGCGCGGCTTCATGGAAGCCTTCAGCCGACTCTACGGCAGCTTGTAGCGGGCGCTGATCGTCGGTGGACCATCGGCCAGCACGCGGCCGTCGGCGACGAACTGCACGAGATGCGCCAGCATCGAGCGGCCAGCGGCGGGATGAAGGTGCTTCGGCACGGCGGCATAAACCTTGGCCACCATGTCGGGAATCGTCTCCAGACCGTCGCGCAGGCAGCCGAGGATCTGCTGCTCGCGCTCCAGCCGGTGATCGATGTAGGCCTGCACGAAGGGCTTGGGGTTCCTGATCTCCGCACCATGCGTGGGAATGAACACGCTCTCGTCGCGGGCCATCACCTTGCGCAGGGCGGCGAAGTAGTCGCGCATGTTGCCGTCGGGCGGCGAGATCACGGCGGTCGACCAGCCCATCACGTGATCGCCGGTGAGCAGCGCGTTGTCCTCGCGCACCGCGAAGCAGAGGTGGTTGGAGATATGGCCGGGCGTGTGCACCGCCTCGGCGGTCCAGCCGGCGCCTGAAACGACCTCGCCGTCGCGCAGGGTGACGTCGGGACTGAAGTCGTGGTCGCCGCCCTGCTCGGTGGTGACGCCCGGCGGCGGCTTGGGATGGCCACCGAAGGCGTAGACCGGCGCGCCGGTCGCCTTGGCCATGGCGCGCGAGGCGGGCGAGTGGTCGGCATGGGTGTGGGTGACGAGGATGTGGCTCACCGTCTCGCCGCGCACGGCGGTGAGCACGGCGGCGACGTGGTCGGCCCTGTCGGGGCCGGGATCGACGATCGCCACCTTGCCGTTGCCGATGATGTAGGTGCCGGTGCCCATGAAGGTGAAGGCGCTGGGGTTCTTCGCCACCACGCGGCGGATCAGCGGCGTGACGCGCTGCGGCTCGCCGTAGGTGGGATCGAATTCCTTGATGAACGGGATCGCCATGGTGTGGCTCCTGGGGGCGCCTGTCATTCCGAGCGCAGCGATGAATGACAGTGCGTGGTCTCAGCGCACCGGGATCAGCTTGTAGATCGAATTGCGGATATCGGAGCTGACATAGACCGTGCCCGACTTGCCGACCGCGACGCCCGTGGTGACGAAGGCCGGCGGACCGTCCTTGAAGGTCGGCAGGCCGATATCGAGGTTGGTGGCGATCACCGTGCGCTCGCCGTTGGCCGGATCGATGGCGACGACGCGGCGATGGCCGACCTCGGCGACGTAGATGCGCCCGTCGGGCCCGAGGTCGATGCCTTCGGGCGCCACCAGGCCCTCGCTCACCGTCTTGCGTGCGCCCGAGGCGATGTCGATCTGCACCACGCGTCCACCGGCGGTCTCGGTGACGTAGACCACGTTGTCCGGCCCTTCGACCATCGCCGTCGGCGCGGCGAGGTCCTTGGCGACAACGACCTGGTCCTTGCTGTCGGCGCCGGTGACGCGCAGCAGGCTGCCGGTGCCGAGCTCGAGCACCAGCAACTCGCCCTTCGACGTCTCGAGTGCGTCCACCGGTGCCTTGAAGCCGTGCAGCATCTCGAGGCTCTTGCCGGTCTTGCGGTCGACGCGCTGGACGCTGCCGGAGAACCAGCTGGTCAGCAGCACCTGGCGGGCATTGACCGAGATGCCCAGCGGATATTCCAGCGTGTCGCCCTGCATGCGCAGGACGGTCTCGACCGCACCCGTGGCGCCGTCGACGGTGCGATACGAGAACACGTCGGCGACATGCAGGACCTCGCGCTCGCCGTCGCTGAACACGGCGAGGTCCGAGGGGATCGCCAGCTTGCCTTCGATGATCGTGCGCGCCGCACCGGTGCGGGTGTCGACCAGGTAGACGCCGTTGTCGACCATGTTGGTGACGAAGACGCGGTCGCGCCCGTCGATCGCCAGATTGTCGAGGCCGGGCTTGAGCGTGGCGATCAGCGTCTTCTCGCCGCTCGCCGGCGTCACCCGCACCAGCTGGCCGAGCGCCGTGTCGACGACGTAGAGGTTGCCCTTCTTGTCGAAGTTCACCGCGGCAGGAACCTTGAAGCCGGCAGCAACCTGGGTGATCTGGCCCTTGTCGATGTCGATCTTGACCACCTGGCCCTTGAACCATAGCGGACCATAGAGCTGGCCGTCGGGACCGAACTCGAAGCCGTTGAGCCCGCCCATGTCCTTCAGCAGCGGCTGCTTCTTGCTGGCGGGGTCGGCGTAGTTGATCGGCTTGTCGGTCTTCAGGTCGATCTCCCACAGCGCGTCGCCCAGGAAGACCTGGCTGGCGAACAGGCGCGGCTCCTTGTCCTTCTCTGTCTTGAACGCCAGCGAGTTGATGCCGGGCAGGCCGGTGGCGATCAGCTTGGGCTGCTCGTTGCCCTTGCGGATGTAGATGTTGCCGGTGAGGAAGCCGGTCCACGCCATCGTGCCGTCGGGCGCGAAGGCGATGTCGTCGGCCATGCCGCCCTTGTCGGGGTCGACTGCGACGTCGACCTCGCCGCTGTCGACGTTGACGCGATAGATCGACTGGCCGACGACGCTACCGACGAAGAGCTGGTCATCCTTGTCGAAGGCCAGACCGTGCACGCCGTGGAAGTGCGAACCCGGCACCAGGATCTGCGTGAGGAACGATTTCGGCGGCGCGACCGGCGGTGGAGGCGGCGGCGGCGCAGGCGGCTGCGGCTGGGCGGTTGGTGCGGTAGCGGGCGGTGCCGCGGGAGCGGGCGCGGGCTTCGCGGCGGGCGGTGCGGGCGGTTTCGCCGGCGGCTGCTGGGCTGTCGCGGGAATCAGCGCGGCGCCGAGCAACAGGATCAGCGCGACGGATGCGCGACGGATGACATAGCCTGGCGACATGCGGATACCGGGTACAGCCTCGATGGGATCGCGCCGGACTGTAGACCGCCCGCACCACGCATTGGAAGCGGCGCGGCGTCGCTGGCCGCGATGCGAACTGTGGCGGTGGGAAGGCTTCCCCGGCCCTGCGGATCGGCTACCATCCGCGCACGAACAACGGAGGGTAAAGCATGTCCGGACCGCTCACCGGCTATCGCATCATCGAGCTCGCCGGCATCGGCCCGGCGCCGATGGCCGCCATGATGATGGGCGACATGGGCGCCGACATCATCCGCGTCGACCGCACCAAGACGCACGTCATGGATCGCTTCGCCGATCCCAAGTTCAACGTGCACGGCCGTAGCCGCCGCTCGGTCTCGGTCGATCTGCAGAAGCCGGAAGGCGCAGAGGTCGTGCTGCGTCTGTGCAAGAGCGCCGACGGCATCATGGAGCCGTTCCGTCCCGGCGTCGCCGAGCGCCTGGGCGTCGGCCCCGACGCTTGCCTGAAGGCCAATCCCAAGATCGTCTATGGCCGCATGACCGGCTGGGGCCAGTCGGGCCCGCTGGCCAAGGCCGCCGGCCACGACCAGAACTACATCGCGCTCACCGGCGCGCTGCACGCCATCGGCCGCAAGGGCCAGAAGCCGGTGCCGCCGCTCAACCTCGTCGGCGATTTCGGCGGCGGCGGCATGCTGCTGGCCTATGGCATGGTGTGCGGCCTGCTCGAGGCGCAGAAATCCGGCAAGGGCCAGGTCGTCGACGCCGCGATGGTCGATGGCGCGGCCCTGCTGCTGGGCGCGCTCTACGGCATGGTCGGCGCCGGGCTGTGGAACGACAAGGAGCGTGAGTGCAACATGCTCGACGGTGGCGCGCATTTCTACGACACCTACGAGACCAAGGACGGCAAGTACGTCTCGATCGGCTCGATCGAGCCGCAGTTCTACGCGCTGCTGGTCGAGAAGGCCGGGCTCTCCGGCCAGAACCTGCCGGCGCAGCACGACCGGGCGCAGTGGCCGATGATGAAGCAGAAGCTCGAGGACGTGTTCAAGACCAAGACGCGCGACGAGTGGTGCCAGATCATGGAAGGCAGCGACGTGTGCTTCGCGCCTGTCCTGACCATGAGCGAGGCACCGCATCACCCTGCCGCCAAGGCGCGCAACGCCTATGTCGATGTCGGCGGCTTCAACCCGCCGGCGCCGGCGCCGCGTTTCAGCCGCACGGTGGAGTCGGTGCCCAAGCCGGCGCCCAAGCGCGGCGCCGACACCGAGGCGGTGCTGGAGCAGTCCGGCTTCTCCGCCGCCGAGATCGCCGAGCTGAAGAAGGGCGGCATCGTCGGCGCGGCAGCATAGTCTCCGGTGTCGTCCTGAGCGGAGCGAAGGACCTTGCGGTGATGAGAAAGAACACAATGCCGATGTGTGACCGCGATACCGCAAGCTCCTTCGCTCCGCTCGGGATTTCGCCGGCAGGCTCAGACGCCCGCAGCTTTTCCTCGTCGCGCCAGTGGCGATGGGGTGGAAGCAGGGGCCTTCAGGCCCCTGAATTTCGTGCTGTTACGAAGGGGCTTTAGCCCTGGGGAATGCGCCGGGCCTGAAGGCCCT
>CAYNOF010000768.1:0-11174 GCA_964398335.1 uncultured Rhizobiaceae bacterium | reverse complement strand
GATCACCGGCGGCGACGACTACGAGCTGCTGTTCACGGCACCGGTCGCTCAACGCGAAACCATCGCCGAGCTGGCCAAGGATGCCGGTGTGTCGATCACCGAGATCGGCCAGATCGAGGCAGGCGAGGGCGTTATGGTGCTGCGGGACGGCAAGCCGCTGACGCTGGAGCGCACCAGCTACCGCCACCGATGACGACGCTGCGCTATCTCTGCGACCGCTCCCGCCACATCGTCTGCCTGCCGTACAGCATCGAGAACCTGCATGCCATGGCGCGCGAGCTCGGCTTGTCACGCGGCTGGTTTCACGACGGCCGCTGGCCGCACTACGACATGCCGGCAAGCCGCATCGAGGAGCTGACCGCACGCTGCGAGGTCGTCTCGCCGCGGGTGATCCTCGATGTGATTCGGACCGGGACGGCGAGCGGTGGCTGACGGGGGCGACCAAACAATATCGCGCTTGTGCCTGCGCCCGCGGCGCCTAATGTCCGGCCACCATGACTGAGGCCGTCTCCGCCCGCAGCGTCCCGACGCATGTCGTGCGCAATCTCCTGCTGCTCGTCGTCTGCCAGGCGCTGGCGCAAAGCGGCAACATCCTGGTGGTCTCGACCACGGCGCTGGCGGCCCGCACCATCGCCGGCAACGACTTCCACTGGACGACCTTGCCGGTCACCATGCAGCACCTCGGGGTCATGCTCTCGGTCTTCCCGGCGGCCTTGATGGGGCAGCGTTATGGCCGGCCGATCGGCTTCGGCCTGGGCTCGGTGGTCGGCATGCTGGCCGGCGGCCTGTGCTCGCTGGCGATCTACCTCGCCAGCTTCCCGCTGCTCTGCGCCGGCGGGCTCCTGCTGGGCTATGCCGTGGCCAACATGCAGCTCTATCGCTTCGCAGCCACCGAACTGGTGCCGCCGGCCGATCGCGCCAAGGCGATCTCCTACATCACGTCGAGCGGCGTGGCAGCCGCGGTCATCGGCCCGACCGTTGCGCGCCTCACGCCCGATCTGCTGCCGCACCAGTTCCTTGCCACCTACATGGCGCTGATCGTGCTGCATGCGGTGGCCTTCCTGGTATTGCGGCTGATCGAGTTCCCGCCGGTGAAGGTCGAGCAGGTCGGCGGTCCGCAGCGTTCGCTGAGGGAGATCGCCTCGCAACCGATCTACATCGTGGCCGTGACGGCGGCGATGATCGCCTTCGGCGTGATGTCCTTCCTGATGACCGCCACGCCCCTGGCCATCGTTGCCTGCGGTCTCGATGCGCGGCTCGCGCCGGTCACGATCTTCTGGCACGTCATGGGCATGTTCGTGCCGGCCTTCTTCACCGGTCACCTGATCATGCGTTTCGGTGTGACGCGGATCATGCTGGCGGGCGCCGGGCTGCTCGCGGCCTCGATCGCGATCTCGCTGTCCGGCATCGATATCTGGAACTTCCACATCGGCTCCAGCGTGCTGGGCGTCGGCTGGGCCTTCATGTTCGTCGGCGCCACGACCCTGGTGACCACGACCTATCGCCCGGCCGAGAAGGGCAAGGCGCAGGCGCTCAACGACTTCCTGGTGTTCGGCACCACGGCCACCTCGAGCCTGATGGCCGGCATCCTGCAGCAGGCCTGGGGCTGGAACGCGCTGAACTACCTCGCGGTACCCCTGGTTGGCGTGGCGCTGGCGGCGATCCTCTGGCTGCGCTTAAAGTCGGCGGCATTGCCGGCCGGTATTCGGTGATATTTCAATAGATTACGGGAGGTTCTTTGGCATTTCGCTGGTCGGTGCCGCGGTTGATGGCCGGATCCCGCATGCGGATGTGCCAAAAGGTCCGGCGGGCGATGCGAGCGCGCCCTCATCGCCTTGAAATCGTGAGCGAATCGATTGCGCGGCCGGGATTCGTCTGGCATGTATCGCCGGCCTTCGATCCGGGGGGACAGCTTCGTCACACAGTGGCTGCGGCTCCAGTGCGGTCCTCGTCGGCGCAGTGATCGTTCAACGGGCGCCGTCCGGAGCGCCTCAAAACTACGGGAAAGACCATGTCGAATATTCTCTGGGCCGTGATCGGCTGCGGCGTGCTCGCCGTGCTGTACGGCCTCGTCACCGGGCGTGCCGTGATGGCGGCGGACGCCGGCACCAAGCGCATGCAGGAGATCTCGCAGGCAGTCCAGGAAGGCGCCAGCGCCTATCTGCGGCGCCAGTACACGACCATCGCCATTGTCGGCGTCGTCGTGCTGGTCGTGCTCGCGGTGGCGCTCGGCATGTGGCCGGCGATCGGCTTCCTGACCGGCGCCGTGCTGTCGGGTGCCGCGGGCTTCATCGGCATGAACGTCTCGGTGCGCGCCAACGTGCGCACGGCCGTGGCGGCGCAGAAGAGCCTCGGCGCTGGCCTCGACCTCGCCTTCAAGGCCGGTGCGATCACCGGCATGCTGGTGGCTGGCCTCGCGCTGCAGGGCGTCGCCGTCAACTACTGGGTGCTGGTGTCGGCCAAGGTCGATCCGCGCGTGCTGATCGACTCGCTGGTGGCGCTGGGCTTCGGCGCCTCGCTGATCTCGATCTTCGCCCGTCTCGGCGGCGGCATCTTCACCAAGGGTGCCGACGTCGGCGCCGACCTCGTCGGCAAGGTCGAGGAGGACTTCCCCGAAGACGATCCGCGCAACCCCGCGACCATCGCCGACAACGTCGGTGACAATGTCGGCGACTGCGCCGGCATGGCGGCGGATTTGTTCGAGACCTACGCCGTGACCACGGTCGCGACGATGGTTCTGGCGTCGATCTTCTTCAAGGGCGAGCAGGCGCTGGCGCTGATGATGTACCCGCTGGCCATCGGTGGCGTCGGCATCGTCACCTCGATCATCGCCACCTATTTCGTGAAGCTCGGTTCCGACAACCGCATCATGTGGGCGATGTACAAGGGCGTGATCGTCACCGCTGTGCTGTCGGCGATCGCGATCTACCCGGTCACCAGCTACATGCTGGGCGGCATGGGCACCACGCTCACGGTCGGCACGCTGAGCTTCACCGGCATGAGCCTGTTCTGGTGCGCCCTGGTCGGCCTGGTCGTCACCGGCCTGATCGTGTGGGTCACCGAGTACTACACTGGCACCGACTACAAGCCGGTGAAGTCCGTCGCCCAGGCCTCGGTCAGCGGCCACGGCACCAACGTGATCCAGGGCCTCGCGGTGTCGATGGAAGCGACGGCGCTGCCGGCGCTGATCATCTGCGCCGGCATCATCATCTGCTACGTGCTGGCGGGCCTGTTCGGCATCGCCATCGCGACCACGGCGATGCTGTCGCTCGCGGGCATGATCGTGGCGCTCGACGCCTACGGTCCGGTCACCGACAACGCCGGCGGCATCGCCGAGATGTCAGGCCTGCCCAAGGAAGTGCGCAAGAACACCGACGCGCTCGACGCCGTGGGCAACACGACCAAGGCGGTCACCAAGGGCTACGCCATCGGCTCGGCCGGTCTCGGTGCGCTGGTGCTGTTCGCCGCCTACACGTCGGACCTGCAGTACTTCATCGGCCTGGGCAAGCTGGGCGTGAAGGAGGTCACCTTCTCGCTGACCAGCCCGTTCGTGGTGGTCGGCCTGCTGCTGGGTGGCCTGCTGCCCTACCTGTTCGGCGCCATGGGCATGACCGCGGTCGGCAAGGCCGCGGGCTCGGTGGTCGAGGAGGTACGCCGGCAGCTGAAGTCGATCCCCGGCCTGCGCGAGGGCAAGGAAGGCGTGCGGCCCGAGTACGGCCGTCTCGTCGACATGCTCACCGTCGCGGCGATCAAGGAGATGATCATCCCCTCGCTGCTGCCGGTGCTGTCGCCGATCGTACTGTACTTCGTCGTGCGCTGGATCGCCGGCCCGGCCGATGCCTTCGCGGCGCTGGGCGCGATGCTGCTGGGCGTGATCGTCACCGGCCTGTTCGTGGCGATCTCGATGACCGCCGGCGGCGGCGCCTGGGACAACGCCAAGAAGTCGTTCGAGGACGGCTTCGTCGACAAGGACGGCGTCAAGCACATGAAGGGCTCGGACGCGCACAAGGCGGCCGTGACCGGCGACACCGTCGGCGATCCCTACAAGGACACGGCGGGTCCGGCCGTGAACCCGATGATCAAGATCACCAACATCGTGGCGCTGCTGCTGCTGGCCGTACTGGCGCACTGAGCATCGCGACGTTGACCTAAGCGAGCCCCGGCGGAGTGATCCGCCGGGGTTTTCCTTATGCGCCGGGGTCGGCTTCGGCCAGAACGCGCATCAGGTTGGGCGTCGACCAGGTGGCGACACCTGTGCCGGCGAAGTCGCGGTCGGTGGTCCAGATATCGCCATCGACGCACCAGGCAAGCGCCAGCACATGCGCGTCGCGCGTCGCGCCGTTGCGGCTGGCAACCGCATCGCGCAGAACGATTTCGGCGTCGGCGAGCAACGGCTCGATGTCGGCCATCGGCACGACGGCGACCATGCTCAGCAGATCGTCGAGAACGCCCAGCGCCTCAGGACGCTTCAGCCCCAGCGCGATACGTCGGCGCACCTCCTCAACCACGCGTTCGGTGGTCAGGAGAGAGGATCGGTCGGAGGCTTGGCGAACGGCACCCGAGCTCCGACCGAGCACCGCCGCGATCAGGATCGCGGCATCGACGACAAGCGCGGCGGACGGTTGCTTCACCGCTTCTTTCGGCGTTTCAGATGCTCTTCCTGCAACGTGCGCACGGCCGCGTCGGTCCAGTTGGTCCTATCGACGTCGCCGAGACCAGCAAGCACAGCTTCGTCTTCGGCTGGATCGCGCTCTTTCGCGAGTGCCTCGGCCCGTGCCAGCACGGCGTCGAGTCGCTTCGGATCAATCGGCTTTACCGGGATCAGGAGGGCTACGGTGCGGTTGCCTGACTTCACCGCAGTCGGCCCCGGCAGCGCGCTGATGCGCTCGCTCGACATCTTCTGCAGGTCGCGGATGCTCAGGTGAGTCATGATAGTTACATACGCCCGTAGGTACGCCGGTTCAAGAGCCCCAGGATGATCAGGCGGTCTGATGTAAGCTGACCATCGGTTGGCCCACGCTTGGACACCATCGGGAGGCCCATGATGCTGGATCTTCTCATTCGCGGCGGCAGCGTGATCGATGGTTCGGGCGCCGAGCGCCGTACCGCAGATGTCGGTGTCGTCGACGGGCGCATTGCCGCCGTCGGTCGTCTCAGCGATGCGGCCCGTCACACCATCGACGCCGACGGCCTGATCGTCGCGCCGGGGTTCATCGACGGTCACACCCACATGGACGCGCAGGTGATGTGGGATCCGCTGGGCACGTCGTCCTGCTACAACGGCGTGACGTCGGTGGTGATGAGCAATTGCGGCTTCACCCTGGCGCCGTGCAAGCCCGCCGACCGCGACTGGTACGCCAACTGCCTGTCCTACGTCGAGGACATCCCCGCCGAGGCGATGGCCGCCGGCATCGACTGGACCTGGGAGTCGTTCGCCGAATACCTGCAGGCCGTCGAGCGCCGCCCCAAGGCGCTGAACTACGCGATGTATGTCGGGCACTCGGCCCTGCGCATGTACGTCATGGGCCGCCGCGCGCTCACCGAGGCGGCAAGCGAGGACGAGATCCGCGCCATGGCGCGCCTGGCGCAGGAGGCGATGCGATCAGGCGCGATCGGTGTCTCGACGTCGCGCGCGCATACGCATTTGACACCCGAGGGTACGCCGGTCGCGAGCCGGCAGGCGTCGTGGCACGAGCTCGAGCAGATCGTCGCGGCCATGGCCAAGCTGGGCACCGGCATCTTCCAGATCGGCTCCGACATCCTGAACCACGGCACCAACGTCGCCATGCTGGAGCGGCTGAAGCACCTGACGTTGACCTACAAGCGCACGATCATGTTCGGCCTGCTGTCGACGCGCCAAGGCAACGATCCGGCGTCGTGGCGGACGCAGGCGAAGGCGATCCAGGATGCCAACCAGGCCGGCGGCCGCATGTTCGGCCAGGTCGGCACGCGCTCGATCAATGCCATCTACTCGCTGAAATCCTATCTGCCGTTCGACGTGTTGCCCGAATGGAAGGTGGTGCGCGAACGTCCGCTGGCCGAGCAGCTGCAGATGCTGCGCGATCCTGCGCGGCGGCGCGCGCTGATCGAGGCCGAGCAGCGGATGAAGCCCAAGGACAACGTGCTGCAGGGCGGCGGTGCCGCGACGCTCGATCCGCGCAAGCCCGACTACGAGCAGCTCTTCGCGCTCAAGGGCATGGACTGGGACGACCCGACGGTGGCCGAGCTGTCGCGGGCGCGCGGCACGCATCCGGTCGAGACGATGATCGAGCTGTCGCTCGAGAATCCCGATCAGATCTTCGTCTGGCCCGTCGTGAACGAGGACCGCGAGGACCTGCTCGGCATGCTCAAGCACGATTTCGCGCTGGCGACCTTCTCCGACGCCGGCGCGCATTCGGCGCAGGAGATGGGCGCCTGCCTGCAGACCCATTTCCTGCATTACTGGGTGAACCGACGCGGCGCGTTTACCCTGGAACAGGCGGTGCGCAAGATGACGCACGACATTGCCGACGCCTTCGAGCTCAAGGACCGCGGGCTGCTCAAGCCGGGCTACAAGGCCGATGTGGTGCTGTTCGAGGCCGACCGCGTGCGGCCGTGCGTGCCGAAGATCGAGACCGACCTGCCCGGTGGCGCGCGCCGCCTGGTGCAGAAGGCCGACGGCATCCGCGCCACCATCGTCAACGGCGCGCTGACGATGGAGAACGGCCAGTCGACCGGCAGCTTCACCGGCGAGGTGATGAAGGGCGCCCTCGGATAGCCAGGTCGGGCTGGCAGCGCGTCCATCAATCGGCTACACCCACCGCCATGACATGGACGGTGCGTCAGGTCGGACGAGGTCGGTAGGCCGCTCCCGCGGGAGCGGTCCCTCTCGTCACGCCTGTTCAACGCACCAATTTGCCTGTGCCCGAAAGGGGGCATCCATGTCCTTTGCGCTTTATGACGATCTCGCGGGGCTGCGCTTCTGGCGCCAGTCCGAGCTTCACCTGCGCCGCCGCATGCGCGACCAGATCCTCGACGCCGTGCGCGGCACCTTGCTCGACATCAACCAGATGTGGGCGATGGAGGAGGTCGAGACGCCGCCGATGATGCCGTTGGCGCGCATGGCGGCGGCCTATGACCGGTCCGACGTCTTCGTGCTGGCCGATCCGCCGGGCGGCGAGCGGCCCTTCGCGCTGCGCGCCGAGACCACCGACGGCACCTACGCCATCGCCGAGCGCATCCTGCGCACGACCAAGCTGAAGCCGCCGCTCTGCGTCTGGCAGATGGGCACCTCGCATCGCCGCGAGACGCGCGACGGCGCCACCGCCGCCAAGCTCAGGCTCAACGCCTTCACCCAGCTCGAGCTGCAGCTGATCCACGCCGAGGACACCAAGGCCGAGATCGCCGAGCCGTTGCGCGCCGCCCTGGTGCCGGTGATCGCGCGGATGACCGGACTGCAGACGCGGCTGATCCCGTCCGACCGCCTGCCGTCCTACGCCAGGGAGACGGTCGACATCGAATGCCTGCAGCCCGACGGCGAGTGGCGCGAGGTCGCGAGCACGTCGCGGCGCACCGACTTCCCGCCGGTGCCCGGCTTCAAGCCGTGCAAGGTCGTCGAACTCGCCTTCGGCATGGACCGCCTGGTGGCGCTGGCCAATGGCGGGCTGTGAGGCAGGCCTACAGCCGGCCCAGCGCCGTGAACTTCTCGACCACCGCCTGGACGGCGGTTTCCTGGTGCGCGTGCAGATTCTGGCCGGGGACCTTCGACCAGGCGGGCTCGAACGGATCGGCGACGCCGGCATTGGCGCCGCTCATGCGTTCGAGGGTGGCCAGCGCCAGGTAGGGCACCGAGACCGGCGCATAGCCGCCCTCGTGGGTCATCACCAGCCTGCCGCCGCAGAACTCGTCGGCGATCGCCATCAGCCGCGCCGTCATCTCGCGATAGCTGCCGGGGTGCAGCATCATGCGGCCCAGCGGGTCGTGGTTGCCGGCGTCGAAGCCGCTCGACACGAACACCAGCTCGGGCTTGAAGCGGCGCAGCGCCGGCAGCACGACCTTGTCGAAGGCGTGCAGGTAGGCGCCATGGCCGGAGCCCGCGGGCAGCGGGATGTTGATGTTGAAGCCCGCGCCGTCGCCTTCGCCGATGTCCTCGACATAGCCGGAGTCGAAGGGGAAGAGCTTTTCCTGGTGCAGCGAGATGGTGAGCGCGCGCGGGTCGCGCCAGAACGCCTGCTGCGTGCCGTTGCCGTGGTGCACGTCCCAGTCGACATAGGCGATGCGCTTGAGCCCGCGCGCCTCGAGCGCATGCTTGCCGGCGATCGCGCCGTTGCAGAGGTAGCAGAAGCCCATGCCGGTATCGCGCTCGGCATGGTGTCCCGGCGGACGGATCAGGGCGTAGACGTTGCGCACCGTGCCGTTGAGCACCGCGTCGACCGCCTCGATGGCGCCGCCGGCCGCGAGTCGCGCGATCTGGTAGGTGCTCGGACCGACGCGGGTGCGCGGGCCGACCTCGCCATAGACCTGGGCCTCGGCCGCCTTCAGCCGCTCGACATAGGCGGCGTCGTGCACGCGCTGGATCTCGGCCTCGCTGGCCAGCCGCGCCGCGATCGGCGTCAGGCGTGCCAGCAGGCCGCTGACCTCCAGCAGGTTCTTGATGCGGCGCTTGGTCTCCGGCGACTCGAAGCTGGGGAAGGGCTCGAACAGCGCCTCGGGCGGGTAGGTCGCGGCGATGTTGCCGCTGTCGTGCCAGACGAAGCGCTCGTCCCAGACGAAACCGGTGGTCATGACGGATCAGTAGTCGCTGCCGGGGCCGCCCGCGCCGGGCACGTTCTTCTTCGGCCCGCTGAACTTGCCGACGTTGCCCAGGATCTGCTCGAGGATGGTGAGCTCCTTGCCCTCCGTCGGCGTCTTGCGCGACACCATGGCGACCTCTTTGCCGTCCTTCAGGTCGTACTGCTTGATCTCGCGCACGCGGCCGCCGCCGTCGAAGCTGATCGCCACCACGCGCTGCTCCAGTATGCGCGGTGCCAGGAAGGCGGTGCTCTCGTTCTTGCTCGAGATGTAGTACCAGACCTCGTCGCCGAACGTGGCGACGGTCGAGGGGCTGCCCATCAGGCGCAGCACGTCGTCGCGGCCCTGGGTGCCGACCTCGAGCTTCTCGATCGTGCCGGGCACCGGCTGGTGGCCGCGCTGGTCGACGATCTGGCCGCAGGCTGACGCCATGAACGCCACGGTGAGCATCGCGGCGATCTGTCGAAACTTCATCGGCTTGAACCCCTTGGCGGGCTGTCCTAAACGACCGGAGACGAGGGGACCGGCGGTGGTCAAATTGCCGCCGCGACGCCTGCCTGTCAAACGGCGCGAGGCCGCGCCTTCAGGAGCCTGGAGCATGTTCGGTGTTTTCCGCCGTCGGGCGCAGGAACGGCAGACCGTCGCCGGTCTCTATGCCGCCATCGCCGCCCAGGCCCGCATGCCCGTCTTCTATGCCGATCTCGGCGTCCCTGATACGGTCGATGGCCGTTTCGACCTGCTGGTCCTGCACGCCTGGATGGTGATGCACCGTCTCGATGACGAGCCGGACAGCGGCCAGATCAAGCAGGATTTGTTCGACGCCATGTTCGGCCATCTCGACCTCACCTTGCGCGAAATGGGCGCCCAGGACCTCGGCGTCGGCCGGCGCATCAAGCGGATGGCCGATGGCTTCCACGGCCGCTGCACGGCGTTCCGCGAGGCGTGGCTGAGCGGCGATGCCGCCGGGCTGGGCGAGGCGCTGGCGCGCAACGTCTTCGGCAAGGCAACGCCGTCGCCCGACGCCGTGGCGTTGCTGGCGCGGTACGTCGGCGACGCGCTGGGCCGCCTGACCGCCACGCCGGCGGCCGAGCTGGTGGTCGGGCGCATCGCCTGGCCGACCCCCGGGAGCGGCGCATGAGCCAGCCCCAGGAAGAGCTCAGTCGCATCGTACGGCTCGATCGCGTGCCGGCGCGTGGCATGGACCTCGACGTGCAGGCCAGCGAGACGGAGCGCGCGGCGCTGGCCCGGCGCTTCGAGCTGCTGGAGCTGCCGGCGCTGAGCGCCGAGGTCAGCGTGCGGCCGGGCATGGGTGGGGTCTGGACCGTATCGGGGCGGCTGCGCGCCGAGGTCGTCCAGGCCTGCGTCGTCACCCTCGAGCCGGTGCCCCAGTCGATCGACGAGACCTTCGACCTGCGCTTCGCCGCCGGCGCCGCCGGCAGCTCGGACGATCCGGACGCGCCGGAGCCGCTGGAGGGCGACACCATCGACGTCGGCGCCATCGTTGCCGACCACCTGTCGCTGGCGCTGGACCCCTTCCCGCGGGCGCCGGGTGCGACATACGAGCCCGCCCCGGAGCCGCCGGACGCCAAGCCCAATCCCTTCGCCGCCCTGGAGCAGCTCAAGGGCCGGCTGAAGGGCTCGGAATGACGCCCGGAACGGCGGCAAAGCGCTTGCCGCACTGTCACAATTTGGCTAGGAAAGCGCCCTCGCGACCTGCCCCCAGATTGTCGAGGCCGGCGACGACGCCCTGGCCCGCCACGGAGATTCACTATGGCCGTTCCCAAGAAGAAGGTGAGCCCGTCTCGCCGCAACATGCGCCGCTCGCACCACGGCCTCGAGGGCCAGGCGTTCGTCGAGTGCGCCAATTGCGGCGAGCTGATGCGGCCGCACCACGTCTGCGAGGCCTGCGGTTACTACCGCAAGCGAGAGGTGGTCGCGAAGGCGGCCAACGGCTGATCCCCGCCCAGCGACGGCCGACGACGTGACGCGAAAGATCGTTATCGCGCTCGACGGCATGGGCGGCGACATGGCGCCGGACATGGTGGTCCGCGGCGCCGGCATCGCCCGCGAACGTCATCCCGACATCACCTTTCGGCTGTTCGGCCAGGCCACCCGCCTGGCCGAATTGGTCAAGCGCGTGCGCTGGCTGAAGGATTGCTGCGAGATCGTGCCGGCCGAGGACGTCGTCACCAACGACGACACGCCCAAGGTGGCGCTGCGCAAGCGCCGGACCTCGAGCATGGGCATGGCGCTCGACGCCGTCGCCGACAAGCAGGCCGATTGCATCGTCTCGGCAGGCAATACCGGCGCCCTGCTGGCCTCGGCCAGCGTCATGCTGCGTCCCCTGCCTGGCGTGGGCCGGCCCGCGCAGGCCAACGATGCTATGCGGGCCGGGCGTATTGGCG
>CAYNOF010000767.1:0-2517 GCA_964398335.1 uncultured Rhizobiaceae bacterium | reverse complement strand
GGAATCGCTGGCGGGCGTGCCGGTCCTCGGGCCGATCTATCGCAGCCTGATCAGCGGCCAGAGCGTGCTGGTCTATGTCGCGCTGCTGTCGGTGCCGCTGACGTGGTGGATCGTGAGCAAGACCCGCTTCGGGCTCCGGCTGCGCGCGGTGGGCGAGATGCCGCTGGCCGTGGACTCAGCCGGCATCTCGGTGACCTGGCTGCGCTATCGCGCCGTGCTGCTGTGCGGGCTGTTCGCGGGCATCGCCGGCGCCTACCTGGCGATCGCGCAGAATGCCGGCTTCAGCCGCGACATGACGGCGGGCCAGGGCTTCATCGCGCTGGCGGCGATCATCTTCGGCAAATGGCGGCCATTGCCGGCCTTCGGCGCCTGCCTCATGTTCGGCCTGCTCGACGCCGTGGCGATCCGCCTGCAGGGCATGCGCATGCCGGGCATTGGAGAGGTGCCGGTGCAGCTGATCCAGGCGCTGCCTTACCTGCTGACCATCCTGCTGCTGGCCGGCTTCATCGGCCGCGCCGGCGCGCCCCGGGCGATCGGCGTGCCCTACGAGAAGGAGCATTGAGTGGCCGCGCCCGATGACCTGCTGTCGCTGGCCCGCACCATGATGGGCCGCGCCCATGCGCCCTACTCCAGGTTCCACGTCGGCGCCGCCCTGCGCGCCGCGGATGGCACGATCTATGGCGGCTGCAACGTCGAGAACGCCGCCTATCCGCAGGGATGGTGTGCCGAAGCGTCGGCGATCGCCGCCATGGTCGGCGCCGGCCGCCGCCGTATCGTCGAGGCGCTGGTGATCGGCGGCGGCGAGGCGCTGTGCACGCCCTGCGGCGGCTGCCGCCAGAAGCTGCGCGAATTCGCCGGCGACGACCTGCCGATCCATGTCTGCGGCCCCGACGGCTGGCGCCGCACTGTGACACTGGGCGAGCTGCTGCCGCTGTCCTTCGGGCCGCACAATCTATGATCGAACGCTGCCTCGAGGAGATCGACCGCCAGGCGCCGGGCTTCGTGCCGCAGGTCGGACTGGTGTTGGGTTCGGGCCTGTCCGATGTGGCCGACGAAATGGCCTCGCCCCGCGTCATCGACTACGCATCGCTGCCGGGATTCCCGTCGGCCGGTGTCACCGGTCACGCGGGCAAGCTCGCGCTGGGCACCATCGGCAGCACCAGCGTGGCGGTGCTGCAGGGCCGCGAGCACTACTACGAGCACGGCCGCGCCGATGCGATGAAGGTCGCGATCCGCACCCTGGCGCGTCTCGGCTGCCACACCCTCGTGCTGACCAACTCGGCTGGCAGCTTGCGGACCGAGATGGCGCCCGGCGCCGTGATGGCGATCGCCGATCACATCAATTTCGTCGGCGCCTCGCCGCTGTTCGGCGAGCGTGGTGACAATCGCTTCGTCGACATGAGCGATGCCTACGATCCGACCCTGCGCGCGCGCCTGCACGAGGCCGCGCGCAAGGCCGGCATCGCGCTGCACGAGGGTGTCTATATCTGGTTCGCCGGTCCGAGCTTCGAGACGCCGGCGGAGATTCGCGCGGCGAGTCGGCTTGGTGCCGATGCCGTGGGCATGTCGACCGTGCCGGAGGTCGTGCTGGCGCGCCACGCCGGCATGAAGGTCGCGGCGCTGTCGCTGATCACCAACATGGCCGCGGGGCTGAGCGCCGAGACGCTGAGCCATGCGCAGACCGTCGCAGCGGCGCGCACCGGCAGCCAGGCGGTGCGCCGCCTGCTGCGCGATTTCCTGGGCTCGCCGTGCTGATCCCGCAGGAGATCATCCGCAGGAAGCGCGACGGCCACGCCCTGTCGGCCGAGGAGATCGCCTTCATCGTCAGGGGCATCAGCGAAGGCGGATTGACGGAAGGACAGGTCGCGGCCTTCGCCATGACGGTGTTCTTCCGGGACATGTCGACCGAGGAACGCGTGGCGCTGACGCTCGGCATGGCGAATTCGGGCATCCGGCTGGACTGGCGCGACCTCGCGCTGCCCGGCCCCATCATCGACAAGCATTCCAGCGGCGGCGTGGGCGACAAGGTCAGCCTGATGCTGGCACCGATCGTCGCGGCCTGCGGCGGCTTCGTGCCGATGATCTCCGGCCGCGGGCTGGGCCATACCGGCGGCACGCTCGACAAGCTGGCGTCGATCCCCGGCTACGACACCCAGCCCGACATCGCCACCTTCCGCCGCGTGGTGCGCGAGGCGGGCTGCGCCATCATCGGCCAGACCGACGATCTCGCGCCCGCCGACCGCCGCCTCTATGCCATCCGCGACACCACGGCCAGCGTCGAGAGCATTCCGCTGATCGTCAGCTCGATCCTGTCGAAGAAGCTCGCCGCCGGCCTCGACGGGCTGGTCATGGACGTGAAGACCGGCTCGGGCGCCTTCGCCGACAATCCGAAGATGGCACACGATCTCGCCGAGAGCCTGGTGAGCGTCGCCAACGGCGCCGGTCTGCCGACCGTGGCCCTGATCACCGACATGAACAGCGTGCTGGGCCGCGATGTCGGCAACGCGGTCGAGGTCG
>CAYNOF010000766.1:0-4551 GCA_964398335.1 uncultured Rhizobiaceae bacterium | reverse complement strand
CGAGGATGGCTTCCACTGACATGCACCGGGGCCGGTTGTGACGCGACGACGACGCCGTCCGCCCGTCGGCCGTGAACCCGGGCGGCAGCGTCGTCGGTCTCGCCAATCCGGATCCTGCGGTCCGGTGCCCGCGCCATGACCCGAAGGCCAAGTGTGTTGACGCGAACTTCGCTGGGGTGCGAACGGCTACTCCCCGAGAACGCGCCGGCAATACCGGCCACCGGCAGGGATGTAAAGCGGCATGGCGTCGCGCGGCAGACCTGTGCGAACGGTGGTCGCGGCTTGGGCAACCAGCCGCTAAAACGCGCATCCCATGTCGTCGCCCTCTTCGGTCGTCACCGAATCGTCGCCCGCCAACGCGAAGCTGCCCTGGGCGCTGATCGGCGCGGCGTGTCTCGGCAGCTTCGCCGCCACCGCCAGCGGCACGACGCGCGCGCCGCTGCTGATCGACATGGCGCGCGATCTCGAGGTCAGCATCCCGCTGGTCGCCAATCTGGTGACCGCGACCTCGGTCGCCTGGGGCATCACCTCGTTCCTCTCGGGCATCGCCTCGGATCGCTGGGGCCGGCGGCCGTCGCTGATCGGCGGCACGCTGGCGCTGTGCGTCGCCATGATGGGCGTGGCGCTGGCCGGACAATTCTGGTCGGTCGCGATGTGGGCGACGATCGCCGGCGGCTGCTCGGGCATGTTCATGGGCTCGGTCTTCGCCGAGGTGTCGAGCCGCGTGCCCGACCAGCAGCGCGGCCGCGCGCTGGGCTGGGTGATGAGCGGACAGTCCTTGACCCTGGTCGTCGGCGTGCCGGCGGCGGCGTGGATCGGCGCCAGCATCGGCTGGCGCGGCGTCAATGTCTGCGTCGGCGTGCTGGCCTTCCTCGCCGCGATCAGCCTGTGGTTCACCACCGCGCGACCGGTGAAGGGCAGCAAGCGATCCGGCGGCCGCTCGCTGTCGCTGCGCCAGACCATGACCACGCCCGTCGTGATGCTGCTGACCATGGGCATCGCCGAGCGCATCTGCTACGGCCTCGTGGTCGTCTACTTCGCCACCTACCTGCAGCAGGCCTATTCCCTGCCGCTGGCCTCGGTCGGCGTGCCGCTCCTACTCATGGCGGTCGGCAACCTCGTCGGCACCGCGCTGGGCGGGCAGCTCGCCGACCGGCTGCGCGACCGGCTGGGCATCTTCGGCTTCAGCCTGCTCGGCACCGGCATTGCCGGCGTCGCACTGTTCGCCTGGCAACCCGGATTGCCCGGGACTGTGGCGATGTCCTTCGCCTATGTCTTCGTCAACGCGCTGGGCCGGCCGTCCTTCATGGCGGCGCTGGCCGACGTGCCGGATGACGTACGCGGTACCGTGATGGGGCTGAACGGCACCTGCGCCAGCGTCGGCTGGGCCGGCGCCGCCGGGCTGGGCGGCTGGATGATGGCGACGCAGGGCTTCGTCGGCTTCGGCCCGCTCGCCGCGACGTTGGCGGCGGCCGGCGCAGTGCTGGCCTTCCTGCGCCGTGGCGCGGCGCGACGACAGGCGGCATGATCGACGGCATGGCCGTCACCGCCTCCGACCCGCAACCCGGCATCCTGCACCGCTTCCTCGACTCCGACCTGTGGCACAGCTTCACGCGCTCGTGGCTGACCATGATCGCCGCGGCGATCACGCTGGTGTACTTCGTGGCCGCGCTGTTCGCGCCGTGGCTGGCGCCGCATGATCCGTTCGATCCCAAAGCGCTCAACCTGATGAACGCCTTCACGCCGCCGATGTGGCAGGCGGACGGCAAGGCGAGCTTCCCGCTGGGCACCGACAACCAGGGCCGCGACATGCTCTCGGCCATCATGTATGGCTGCCGCGTCTCGCTGATGATCGGCCTGGCGGCGATCTGCCTGTCGGTGACCACGGGCGTGCTGCTGGGCCTGGCGGCCGGCTTCAAGGGCGGCTGGCTCGATGCGCTGGTGATGCGCATCGCCGACATCCAGCTTACCGTGCCGGCGATCCTCACCGCGCTCACCCTCGACGGCGTGGCGCGCGCGGCGCTGCCCAGGGATGCGCATGACCAGGTGGCGATCTGGGTGCTGGTGCTGTCGATCGGCTTCGCCTACTGGCCGCAATTCGCGCGCGTCACGCGCGCCACGACGCTCGCCGAGAAGAACAAGGACTATGTCAACGCCGCGCGCATCATCGGCGTCAATCCGGTGAAGATCGCGCTCGGCCACGTGCTGCCCAACGCGCTGGGCCCGGTGCTGGTGATCGCCACCATCGAGCTGGCGCTGGCGATCATCGCCGAGGCCTCGCTGTCGTATCTCGGCGTCGGCATGCCGCCGACCCAGCCCTCGCTGGGCACCCTGATCCGCATCGGCAACGCCTTCCTGTTCTCGGGCGAGTGGTGGATCGTGATGTTTCCCGCCGCCGCACTGGTGATCCTGTCGCTGGCGGTCAACCTGCTGGGCGACTGGCTGCGCGACGCCCTGAACCCCAAGCTGCGATAACAACCTCGGGTTGATTTACAGGCGGTCGAATCCCGTTCATGGTACGGACCATGAACGCGTTGACGCCCTTGCCGCTCCTGCGGCTGATGTTCCAGACATCGGCCAGCCCGCCGGTGCTGGCGGGCGAGCGCCTGGCGCGCATCCGGTTGGCGCGCACGCCGCGCATCGGGCCGGTCACCTTCCACGAGATGCTGGGCCATTACGGCTCGGCCACGGCCGCGCTGGATGCGCTGCCCGAGCTTGCGCGCACGGCGCGGCTGGATACACGCGCGGTGCCGGCGGCGCAGATCCAGCGCGAGGCCGCCGATCTGGCCGAGCTCGGCGGCCGCTTCCTCGTCATCGGCGATGACGCGTATCCCGAACTGCTGGCGCAGATCGCCGATGCGCCGCCGGTGCTGTCGGTGATCGGCGATGTCGCCTGGCTGGCGCGGCCGTCGCTGGCGGTGGTCGGCGCGCGCAACGCCTCGGTCAACGGGCGGCGACTGGCGGCGCAATTCGCCGCCGAACTGGGCCGAGCCGGCCAGGTGATCGCCTCGGGGCTGGCGCGCGGCGTCGATGCCGCGGCGCACGAGGCGGCCCTGCCCACCGGCACGATCGCCGTGCTGGCCGGCGGCGTCGACATCGTCTATCCGCCGGAGAACGAGGGCCTGTACCGCGCCATCGCCGAACGCGGCGCCATCGTCTCGGAGGCGCCCCTGGGCACGCGCCCGCAGGCCCGGCATTTCCCGCGCCGCAACCGCATCGTCTCGGGCCTGAGCGCCGGCGTGCTGGTGGTCGAGGCGGCACTGCAATCGGGCTCGCTGATCACCGCGCGCCAGGCGGCCGAGCAGGGCCGCGAGGTCTTCGCCATCCCCGGCTCGCCGCTCGATCCCAGGGCCCGCGGCGCCAACCGGCTGATCCGCGACGGCGCGCATCTGGTGGAGGAACCGGCCGAGATCCTGGCCCATCTCGCTGGCGCGCCGGCGCCTGCGGCAGGGCCTGTGGCTGCCGTGAAGGCGGCGCCACAACAGGTTGATATCACTGCGCAATCCAACCCCAATCCATGGCGTGAATCGGTCCTCGCATGCCTCGGTCCCGCCCCCACCCCGGTTGACGAAGTGATCCGCCGGTGCCATGTCTCGGCCGCCGAAGTGGCCGGCCTGCTGCTCGAGCTGGAGTTGGCAGGACGCCTCGAACGGCACCGGGGCAACAGCGTGTCGCTGATCTAGGCCGCTGAAATCGCTCCGGAAAACCGGCTTCCCAGGAGCCGCGCCGCCCCCTGGCGCGAGGGTTGGATGTCCAGCAACGTCGTCGTCGTCGAGTCGCCGGCCAAGGCGAAGACCATCGGCAAATACCTTGGCCCCGGCTACACGGTGCTGGCCAGCTTCGGCCATGTGCGCGACCTGCCGTCGAAGGATGGCTCGGTGCGTCCCGACGAGGATTTCGCCATGGACTGGGAGGTCGATTCCCAGTCGCAGAAGCGGGTCAACGACATCGCCCAGGCCGTGAAGGGCGCCAAGACTCTTTATCTGGCGACCGACCCCGATCGCGAGGGCGAGGCGATCTCCTGGCACGTGCGCGACATCCTCGCCCACAAGAAGGCGCTGGCCGGCGTGCAGGTGCGCCGCGTCGCCTTCAACGCCATCACCAAGCAGGCGGTGCAGGACGCCATCGCCAACCCGCGCGACATCGACCAGCCGCTGGTCGACGCCTACCTGGCGCGCCGCGCGCTCGACTACCTGGTGGGCTTCACGCTGTCGCCCGTGCTGTGGCGCAAGCTGCCGGGCAGCCGTTCCGCGGGGCGCGTGCAGTCGGTCGCCTTGCGCCTGATCTGCGAGCGCGAGGCCGAGATCGAGGTCTTCCGGCCGCGCGAGTACTGGACCCTGGACGCACTGTTCGACACGCCGCGCGGCCAGCCGTTCAAGGCGCGGCTGACCCATCTCAACGGCGAGAAGCTCGACAAGTTCGACATCGCGACCGAGGCCCAGGCGCTGGCCGCCAAGCAGCTGATCGAGCACCGCGCCTTCACCGTCGCAAGCGTCGATCGCCGCCAGGTCAGGCGCAACCCGCCGCCGCCTTTCATCACCTCGAGCCTGC
>CAYNOF010000765.1:0-6544 GCA_964398335.1 uncultured Rhizobiaceae bacterium | reverse complement strand
CCCCGTGCTGATCGGCGAGCCCGGCGTCGGCAAGACCGCCATCGCCGAGGGCCTGGCGCTGCGCATCGTCAACGACGACGTGCCCGAGGCGCTCAAGGGCAAGAAGCTGATGTCGCTCGATCTCGGCGCGATGGTCGCCGGCGCGAAGTATCGCGGCGAGTTCGAGGAGCGGCTCAAGGCGGTGCTGTCGGAGATCGCCTCGGCCTCTGGCGACATCATCGTCTTCATCGACGAGCTGCACACGCTGGTCGGCGCCGGCAAGGCTGAAGGCGCGATGGACGCCTCCAACATGCTGAAGCCGGCGCTGGCGCGCGGCGAGCTGCATTGCGTCGGCGCCACCACGCTCGACGAGTACCGCAAGCACATCGAGAAGGACGCGGCGCTGGCGCGGCGCTTCCAGCCGGTGTTCGTCGACGAGCCCTCGGTCGAGGACACGATCTCGATCCTGCGCGGCATCAAGGAGAAGTACGAGCTGCATCACGGTGTGCGCATCGCGGACGCTGCGATCGTCGCTGCCGCGACGCTCAGCAACCGCTACATCGCCGACCGCTTCCTGCCCGACAAGGCGATCGACCTGATGGACGAGGCGGCCAGCCGCATCCGCATGCAGGTCGACTCCAAGCCGGAGGATATCGACGAGCTGGATCGCCGCATCCTGCAGCTGCAGATCGAGCGCGAGGCGCTGAAGAAGGAAAGCGACGCCGCGTCAAAGGACCGGCTGGGCAAGCTCGAGAAGGAGCTGGCCGAGCTGGAGCAGAAGAGCGCCAGCCTGACCGCGGCGTGGAAGGCGGCCAAGGACAAGCTCGCAGGCGCGCAGAAGATCAAGGAAGAGCTCGATCTCGCCCGCGCCGAGCTGGAGATCGCGCAGCGACGCGGCGAGCTGGCCAAGGCCGGCGAGCTGGCCTACGGCAAGATCCCGGAACTCGAGAAGCAGCTCAAGGAGGCCGAGCAGGCCGAGGCCGCCGGCGGCCGCGCGCTGAAGGAAGAGGTGCAGCCCGAGGACATCGCGGCCGTCGTGTCGCGCTGGACCGGCGTGCCGGTCGACAAGATGCTGGAAGGCGAGCGCGCCAAGCTCCTGCGCATGGAGGACGAGCTGCACAAGCGCGTCATCGGCCAGGACGAGGCGATCACCGCGGTGTCCAACGCGGTGCGTCGAGCGCGCGCGGGCCTGCAGGATCCGAACCGGCCGATCGGCTCGTTCCTGTTCCTCGGCCCCACCGGCGTCGGCAAGACCGAGCTCACCAAGGCGCTGGCTGCGTTCCTGTTCGACGACGACCAGGCGATGGTGCGCATCGACATGTCCGAGTACATGGAGAAGCACGCCGTCAGCCGCCTGATCGGCGCGCCGCCGGGCTATGTCGGCTACGACGAGGGTGGTGCGCTCACCGAGGCGGTGCGGCGCAGGCCCTACCAGGTGATCCTGTTCGACGAGGTCGAGAAGGCGCACCCGGACGTCTTCAACGTGCTGCTGCAGGTGCTCGATGACGGCCGCCTGACCGACGGTCAGGGCCGCACCGTGGACTTCCGCAACACGCTGATCGTGCTGACCAGCAACATCGGCAGCGAGCATCTCGCGGCGCTGAAGGACGACCAGTCGGTCGACGATGCGCGTGACGCTGTCATGGAGCAGGTGCGCCGGTCGTTCCGGCCGGAGTTCCTGAACCGGCTCGACGAGATCCTGCTGTTCACGCGGCTCTCGCGTGGCCACATGGGCGACATCGTCGAGATCCAGCTGGCCCGCCTGCGCAAGCTTCTGGAGGCGCGCAAGATCGAGCTCAGGCTCGACGACAAGGCGCGCACCTGGCTGGCGAACCGCGGCTACGATCCGGTGTATGGCGCACGGCCGCTGAAGCGGGTGATCCAGCGCTCGATCCAGAACCCGCTGGCGCAGCTGATCCTCGACGGCACGATCCCCGACGGCTCGGCGGTCGACGTCTCGGTCAAGGACGGCGAGCTCAGCATCGCCGGTCAGGTCGTGAAGCCCGAGCTCGCCGACGCGGCCGCCGACTGACCATGTGAAACCATTGGAAGCGGCGCCGGAGCGATCCGGCGCCGCTTTCGTTTGCGCGCGTGATCGCGCATGCTGCCGTCCATGGCATGGGATCCCGCTCAATATCTGAAATTCGCCGGCGAGCGCCTGCAGCCCGCGATCGACCTGCTGGCGCGCATCCCGGCGGTGGCGCCGAAGACCGTCATCGATGTCGGCTGCGGCGCCGGCAACATGATGCCGCTGCTCGCCGCGCGCTGGCCCCAGGCGACGCTCCTGGGTGTTGATGGCTCACCCGAGATGCTGGCGCGCGCGCGCAAGGATCACCCCGCCGCGCGCTTCGTCGAAGCCGACCTCAACCAGTGGAAATCCGACACGCCGGCTGATGTGCTGTTCAGCAACGCCGCGCTGCACTGGCTCGACCATCACGCGACGCTGTTCCCCTCGCTGCTGAAGCAGCTCGCGCCGGGCGGCTGGATCGCGATCCAGATGCCGCGCAATTTCGACGCGCCCTCGCATGCCACCGTCGTCGACACCATCAACAACGGCCCCTGGCGCGACAAGCTGCTGCCGGTGCTGCGGCGTCCGGTGGCGCCGCCGGACGAGTATTGGCGCCTGCTGTCGCCGCTCACCGCATCGGTCGCGATCTGGGAGATCGAGTACCTGCAGGTGCTGAAGGGCGAGAACCCGGTGGCGGAGTTCACCAAGGGCTCGCATCTGCCGCAGTTCCTGACGCGGCTCGAGGAGCCGCAGCGCTCGCAATTCGAGGCCGACTATCGCGCACGGGTGCTGGCGGCCTATCCCAAGGAGGCCGACGGCAGCACGCTGTTCCGCTTCCGCCGCCTGTTCATCCTGGCGCAGGCCAAGGCCTAGTTGACGGCGCGACCCACCGGATCGCCGAAGCGCTGCATCATCACCTCGCTGAACGGCGTGCTTGCCGGCGCGATCCAGCTGCCCGATCGCAGCGTGTAAGCGGTCGGTTTGGCGGCGCTCGCCGGCGCCTCGCTGCGGTCGCGCAAGGCGCGGGCGCCTTCCAGCAAGGTCGAGCGGAAGCGCACGACCGCCATGTCGGTGGGCGTGAGGATCTCCTGGCTGCGATCGACGATCGCACCCTGGCTCTCCTGCACCATGGCGTCCTGCTCGGCCACGCCCTTCACGCCGGTGAAGCTGCGATGCTTCATGTCCTCGAGATCGCGCAGGTAGCCGTTGGCCTTGTTGCGCAGCGGCACGTAGTCCTTGTCGACCTCGGCGATGACGCCGTGACCGGTGGCGAACTTCTCGCGCTCGGCATTGGTCAGCGGCCGCGCCGGATTCCACGCATACGTGTAGATCCAGCAATCCTCGTCGGTGATCGGTACGAAGGTGTAGCCGAAGTAGGTTTCGCCCGGCAGCGTCGAGGGCGTCGTGGCGTGCGTCGGCAGCATGAACTGCGAGGTGCGCCAGTAGAGATCGCCGCCATCGGCCGCGCGCGAGGCGCCGATGATGAAGCCGCACTCGTGCGGCACGATCTGGAACTTCGGCCGCGGATCGTCACGGATCCAACGCAGGCGGCGTTCGTCGGCAGGCGCGTCGGGATTCTCGTTGGACTGAACCGACGGCGCGGGCATGTGCAGGAAGGAGAAATGCGCCGTGTCGAGCGCGCCTTCCATGGTCTGCGCCCAGTTGCATTGCTGCAGCTTCTTGGTGACGTAGCGATGCGAGGGCGGCACCAGGCCGAACTCCAGCGCCGGCACGTCGGCAGGCGGATCGCCGGGCCCGAGCCAGGCCCAGACGATGTCGCCGAACTCGCGCGTAGGATGTGCCTTCAGCTTCACGTTGCGATAGAGCGCCGAGCCCGGCTCGACGTTGGGCAGGTCGACCGCCTTGCCGTCGACGTCGAACTTCCAGCCGTGATAGGCGCAGCGCAGGCCGCAGTCTTCGTTGCGGCCCCACACCAGATCGGCACCACGATGCGGGCAGCGCGGCGAGACCAGGCCGACGCGACCGTCGGAGTCGCGGAAGCACAGCCAGGTCTCGTTCATCACGGTGACGCGGATCGGCACCGCATCGCGCTGCGCCACCTGTTCCGACAACGCCACCGGCTGCCAGAAGCGGCGGAAATAGGCGCCCATCGGCGTCGCGGGACCGGTGCGCGTCAGAAGCTCGTTGTCGGCGGCGCTCAGCATGGCGAAGTCCTCCGCCGCCGACTGTGCGGCAGGGCCCGCCGCGCGGCAAGCCGGTGCTTCAGTGCTTGCGCTTGGGCTTGGTCTTGTGACGCGCGGCGACAACCTTGCGGTGCTTTACCGCGGGGGCCGGCTTCACCGTCTTGTGCGGCTTCACCGCCGAGCGGTGCTTGATGCCGGAGCGCGATTTCACCGTCGACCGCGGCGGTGCGGGCTTCGCCTGTGGAGGCGGTGCCGACAGGCTGGGCATCTCGACGCTGTCGACGAGATAGGCCTGCTGCACGGCGCGCGGCGACTGCGGCCGCGAGCGGCTGCGGATCGGCGTGACCTTGGCCCGCACGGAATCGCCGCTGTCGGAGTCGGCGCGGGCCACCAGCATGGGCGCCGAATCGCGCTCGCGATTGGTCTTGGCGACCATCGCGCGGAAGCGTTCGAGGTCCTTGCCGGTCAGCCCGCCGCGCACTGCGGCGCGATGCGTAATGGGATTCACCGGCCGGCCATCGCTGTGCAGTTCGTAGTGCAGATGCGGGCCGGTCGACAGGCCGGTGCTGCCGACGAAGCCGATCACCTGGCCCTGGCGCACATACACGCCGGGACGGATGCCGGGCGCGAAGCGCGCCATGTGGGCGTAGCCGGTGGCGATGCGGCTGTCGTGCTGGATCAGGACCCAATTGCCGTAGCCGCCATTGGGGCCGGCCTGCTTGACCACGCCGTTGCCGGCGGCGATCACCGGCGTGCCGTAGGGTGCCGCGAAATCGGTGCCGGTATGCATGGCGCTGAAGCCGAGGATGGGATGGTCGCGCATGCCGAAGCTCGACGACACGCGGCGCAGATCCATCGGCGTGCGGATCAGCGACTTCACCACGCTCTGACCATTGGGCAGCCAGAATTGATCGGCGCCGCCTGCGGGCCGGAAACGATGCACCGACGCCGTGCGCTTGCCCGACAGCTTCAGCTCGGCCCAGATCACACGGCCAGGACCGACCTGTCGGCCATCGCTGGTGAAGGCCTGTTCGAGCAGCACGGTGAACTGATCGCCGCCCTTCACGTCGCGCTGCAGGTCGAGATCGTAGGCGAAGGCGCGCATCGCCTCGTACATCGCCGCGGACGGCACGCCGGCGGCGTCGGTCGAGGCACGCAACGAGCCCTTCACCACGCCATGCGCGCGCATGAGCTTGGTGACAACCTTGTAGATGCGCTCCTGCGCATCGAACTCGCCGTTGTCGAGACGACGCAGCGAGATCTCGCGTGTCACCGTCGGGCGGATGGAAAGATCCAGCAAGGTGGGCACGCCGTCGGTCTGCTTGGGCGCGCCGACGGTGACGTCGACGCTCTCGCCGATCGGCAAGCGGATCGGCGTCTGCCATGCGGCCAGTTTCTTGGCGTAGACGGCCTTGGCGTTCTTGCCCTTGCCTTCGACCGGCCTGGGCCCACGCAGCGCCGAGCGCAGCGCATCGGTCGCCTTCACGATTTCGCCCGGCGCGAAGTCGAGTTCGGCGAGGATCTTCTCCAGCGTGTCGCCCTTCTCGACCCGCACCGTGACTTCGTAGCGATCCATCGACGTCGCGGGTTCCGGATCGCCTTCCGGCGGCTTGGTGGGGGCCGCGGCAATCGTCGGCGGCTTGCGCGTCAGCTCGTCGGCCGTGACCTCGGGTGGCGGCGGCGCCAGCGGCACATTCAGGGTCACCTTCGGCTGGGTGGCCGGCGCGACCGGGCGCGATGAGTTGTGCGCGAAGGCCAGCCAGCCCAGCCCGACCAGCAACGCTATTCCGCCGAGGCCGATGGCAGGTTTGGTGATGGTCGGAGGAAGATGCCACCAGCCGTTGCTGGCTGACGGTGAGATGGCATCGTCACGTGTCACGCTGAGCGACGGAGGCGGCGCAGAGGCGCCCGAATCCGGGGCTAAGTCATCACGCATGGGTGATCGCTTTCCGGCGGCTAGAGGGGTATGCCGACGGGCCAGGGCGGATCTTGTGCACAGCTTGTCCACCGCCGGCCACCGTCGCGGCTTATTGTTGCCTGATAATGGGTTGCAGGGCAACCTCGTGATGATTTCGCAGCTTCTGCCGGGCGCCCGTCCACACCCCTTCAAGGGGGGGACAGAAAGCGTTTGACACTTTGAAGTCGGACGCCATATAAGGCCCGCCTCCCCGATGGACGGGTGTTTGCGGGCCGCTTCTGTGGCGGCTCTGCCATCGTCTGTCGCCAGCGCGTGCGTTGAGGTCGGGGTGAATCCGGGAAGCCGGATGTTCTATGACAAGTATGGATGGGAAGGGATGCGCTGGCGGCGGCGAGGATGCTGTCGCGAGCGCATTGGATGAATAGCGTGCACCGTGGTGTCGGTGTCGTCGGGGAGTGAGTATCCGGCGGCGTCGGTGACACAGTTGCTATGCGT
>CAYNOF010000764.1:0-3194 GCA_964398335.1 uncultured Rhizobiaceae bacterium | reverse complement strand
CGGCGTCCTGCTGATCCAGTCCTCGATGCCGGTGGCGATTTTCAACTACCTCTTCGCGCTGCGCTACGAGCGCGAGCCGGCCGATGTCGCCGGCATGATCATCATCACGACCGTGCTGTCGTTCCTCACCCTGCCGGCGCTGCTGCTTTACGTGCTGCCGTAGGCACACCCTGGCAATCCTCGACGATGAAGGTCTGGCTCAAGAGCTTGCGCTCGCCCGACCAGACTTCCTGCACCCACTCGCCGCAGAGGATCTGCCAGGGGAAGCCGAAGTTGAAGCCGCGCATGTAGAGCGCGCCGATCGTCGTCGTGAACTCCGAGATGCTCTCGCGGTAGAGGATGCCGCTGTCGGGATTGCGGATACCCGGCATGGGGATGCGCCAGACCGAGTGCAGCCGAACGACCTCGTTGGGTGGCATGCCGAGGATGCGAAAGCGGGTGCCGAAGCGGGTACCGATCCTGGCCGGGATGTGCGCGGTGGTCTCGTAGAAGTCGATATCGGTGATGGTCTGCGTCTGGCCGTTCACCGCCTGCGGCGCCGGCTGCCGGCCCGTGGTTCGTGCGCGGTAGAGGCCGTAGTCGACGATCTCCAGCGCCGTGACGTCGGCCGCGAAAGCCGGCCCGGCGATGAGGATCGCAGCAAGGCAGATCAGCCAGCGCGGCATGCGGCAGCGTCTCCCGGTTTGCCGACGCAGCGAGGCGGCTCGCGCACCGAGACGGGAACGCCCTGGCAGCCCTCCACCGTGAAGGTCTGGCTGAGCAGCTTGCGGTCGCCGAACCAGATCTCCTGGACCCAGTCGCCGCAGCGGATCTCCCACGACTCGTCGAAACTGTAGCCGTTCATCGACTCCTCGCCGACGATGCCGATCGACTCCGACATGCCCTGGCGATAGAGGATGCCCGTCCTGGGGTCCTGAATGCCGGGCTCGGGTATGCGCCAGACGACGCGCAACGACACGCTCTGGCCGGCCGGCACGCCGACCAGCCGATAGCGTATGCCGAAGCGGATGCCCTGCCTCGCCGGCACCTTCGTCGTCGACGTATAGAACACGACGTTCTCGATAATGTTCGTGCTCTCGCCCACGGCTTGCGGCGCGGGACTGTGTCCGGTTGTCCGGGCACGAAAAAGACCGACCTCGACAACCCGCAACGCTTCGATGTTGGCGGCGATCGAAGGCGCGGCAGCCAGCACAAGGGCGAGGAAAAATGCGCGAATCGACCAGGTCAACATCCAGTGCCTCCTAGCCGGCCGGCACTGCCGTCTCACGTCTGACCGCGGGCACGCCCTGGCAGTCCTCGACCGTGAAGGTCTGGCTGAGCAGCTTGCGATCGCCGAACCAGACTTCCTGGACCCAATCCCCGCAGCGGATTTCCCAATGGGCATCGAAGGTATAGCCACGCAGGGTGAGCGCGCCGATCGGGTTCTCGCTGTCGGCGATGCTCTGGCGATAGAGCGTGCCGGTTTCGGGCCTCTGGATGCCCGGCTCCGGGATGCGCCAGATCGAGCGCAGCGTGACCGGATGGTTCTGCGGCGTGCCGACGATCCGGAAGCGCGTGCCGAAGCGGATGCCCAACCGGGCGGGAACCCTGGTGGTGAGGCTGTAGAACACGACGTTGTCGAGCAATGCGGTGCGCTCGTTCACCGCCAGGGGCGAGGGGATGTCGCCGGTCGTCACCGCCCGGAACAGGCCGACCTCGACGACGGGCAGCGCCGTGACATCGGCGGCGGCCGCCGGCCCGGCCACGAGCATGGCAACAATGCAGATCAGCCGACGCGGCATGCGAGAACGGCTCCCACGTTCCTGATGCAAGGATAGCATGCCGCCGCTAGGCTTGGATGATTCACCGTTGCGGGAGGAATGCGGATGTTGCCGCTGGAGGGCATCAAGGTCGTCGAACTGGCGCAGAATCTCGCCGGGCCGTTCTGTGCGGAGATCCTCTCGCACCTCGGCGCCGAGGTGATCAAGGTCGAGAAGCCCAGGATCGGCGACGACGCGCGCCATTGGGGCAAGCTCTTGTCGGAGGACGCCGGCGCTTCGTTCAACGCCATCAACCTCAACAAGAAGTCGATCGTGCTCGACCTCAAGGACCCGGCCGAGCGCGACAGGCTCCTGACGGTGATCGATGGCGCCGACGTCGTCGTGCAGAACATGCTGCCCGGCGTGCTGGAGAAGATGGGGCTGGGCGCCAAGGACCTGATGGCGCGCAATCCCAGGCTGATCTACTGCTCGGTCAGCGCCTACGGCAATGCCGGGCCGAAGAAGAACGAGCCGGGTTACGAGCCGATCGTGCAGGCCTTCTCGGCGATGTGCATGATGTCGGGCTGGCCGGGCGGCCCGCCGATCCGCATGGGCACGCAGGTGCTCGACCACGGCAGCGCGATGTGGGCGGCGATCGGCGTGCTGAGCGCCATCATCGAGCGCGGCAAGACCGGCAAGGGCAAGCTGGTCGAGACATCGCTGTTCGAGACGGCGACGGCGTGGTGGATGAACCCCTACTCCAACTATGCCGCGACCGGCGAGGTGCCCGAGCGTCATCCCTCGGGCAGCAACGGCGTGGTGATCTTCAGCGGCTTCGAGACCGCCGACGCGCCGATCGTCATCGCCGCCGGCAGCGACCGGCTGTTCCTCAAGCTCGCCGACGTGCTGGGCAAGCCGGAGTGGAAGGCCGAGCCGGCCTACGCCAACAACCGCGGCCGCGTCGAGCACAAGGAGTACCTGCTGGGCGAATGCCAGCGGATTCTCAAGACCAAGCCGCGCGCGCATTGGCTCAAGGTGATCACCGAGGCCGGCGTGCCGTGCACGGCGGTGAACACGCTGCCGGAGATGCTGGCCGAGCCGCAGACCGCGGCGATGGGCATGCTGCAATCGGTGCCCAATCTCGCCGCCGACGTGAAGCTGATCGGCCTGCCGGTGCAGCTCGACGGCCAGCGGCCCAAGTTCCGCCAGCGCGCCCCACGGCTGGGCGAGCACAACAAGGAAGTGCTGGGCTGATTGACAGCGTCTTTGGGACCGCCGGCACTACTATCATGAGTTATCACCGGCGAAGCGGATCCGCGACGTATGCCGTCGGCTGAGGTCAAGCGCGCGGACCACTCCATCTTCCCCCTCCCCCCTTGTGGGGGAGGGTTGGGGTGGGGGGCCACACACGCGACACCTCGTCCTGAACACCCCCCACCCAACCCTCCCCCACAA
>CAYNOF010000763.1:0-1198 GCA_964398335.1 uncultured Rhizobiaceae bacterium | reverse complement strand
CGCCTATGTGAGCTTGTACTGCCGTTGGAAAAACGCCGAATGCAGGCCGCCCTCGGGCGGCCGGGCGGCGATATGTTGCGTGATCTGGGCGTCTTCCGAGCTGTTGCCGGCGATCATCAGCATGACGTGGTTCACCGGAATGCTCTTGAGCGTCTCCCGTTTCAGCAGCTCATCGAGGATGGCTTCCGGCTGCCCTTCGGGAACGGCAATCCAATACCTCAAGGACTTGAGCATGCTCTGCGTTTCGGGGCCGTGCATCCTGTAGTCGCCGGCAACATAGTGTGTGCCCAGCGTTTCGATCCTCGCGATGCAGATAGGCTCTCCCGCGCAATCCGGGTCCTCGGCACTATGGTCGGTATGCAGGCCGTGTGGTTCGGGCACCGTAAACTTGCCGTACGCATAATGCCCTTTGCGATAGCGTGCTGAAGGAACGAGGACGCCCATCATTTCGTCGACGTCGTCGCTATACAGGCGCGCATACCTCGCCATGGTATCGGGCGTACCCTTGGCAAACTTCTCCAAAAGCCACCTGTCATCGACGGATTCCGTTTTGACGTCGTCGAATTGCTTCGAATGTTCGTAGATCGTTTGCCGTGCCGTTTCGCGGAAGCGGGCAATCGGCATGGGCAGGCAGGTGTGCGCTTCGCGATCGTTGAATTTGGCATGCATGCGCTCGATCAGGGACCAATGGTCGGCCGGGAAGGACACCGGCTCCAGTATCTTCAGCCGGTGCTGCAAGCTCGCCCATGCCTCATGAAGCGATGTCGTCATCTTCCGCCCAGCCTGGCTGGCGTGGTGCTCACCACGTCTCGATGAAGGGATACTTCTTCGTCGTCCGCACCGCCACCGGCGGCAGCCTCTTCAACCCGTTGACGATCCACCGGCGCGTAGCCGCGGGATCGATCACGTCGTCGATGCCGCCGCCGACGACGGCGTTGACCGCCTTCGCCGTGTCGTAAGCCTCGGCGGTCCGCCGCTGGAACTCGGCGAGGCGGGCGTTTGGATCTTCGATCGCCATCAGTTCCTTGCGGTAGCCGAGCTTGACCGAGCCTTCGATGTTCATGCCGGCAAACTCCGCGGTCGGCCAGGCGACGGAGAAGAAGCCGACCAGCGAGCCCGCCCCCAGCATCGCCTGCGCCCCCAGACCGTAGGCCTTGCGCACGACCACGGTGAACAGCGGCGCGGTCATGTTGGCGCC
>CAYNOF010000762.1:0-1258 GCA_964398335.1 uncultured Rhizobiaceae bacterium | reverse complement strand
CCCTGCGCGTCGACGGCAACGACTACCTCGCGGTGCACGCGGTGGCGCGCTGGGCGATCGAGCGCGCGCGCTCCAATCTCGGGCCGACCCTGGTCGAGTACGTCACCTACCGCGTCGGCGCGCATTCGACCTCGGACGATCCCTCGGCCTACCGGCCCAAGACCGAGTCCGACGCCTGGCCGCTGGGCGATCCGGTGCTGCGCCTGAAGAACCACCTGATCCGCGAAGGCGCCTGGAGCGAGGAGCGCCACAAGCAGGCCGAGGCCGAGATCCTCTCCGAGGTGATCGCGATCCAGAAGGAGGCCGAGAGCCACGGCACGCTGCATTCGGGCCCGCACCCCTCGGCGCGCGACATGTTCGAGGGCGTCTACGAGGAGATGCCGCCGCATCTGCGCCGCCAGCGCCAGCAGGGAGGCGTGTGACGATGGCACTCTGTCCACACCTCCGCCTCGTGCCGAGGAGGCCGCGCAGCTTCCGTCTCGAAGCATGGGCGACGCACACCGCGTTTGTTGACCACCCCGCGAGACGCGCCCTGCGGGCGCTCCTCAGGGTGAGGTCGAGGCGGGGAGCATAGCCATGCCGCGCAGGACGATGGTCGAGGCGATCCGCGATGCGATGGACGTCGCCATGCAGCGCGACGCCAACGTGGTCGTGTTCGGCGAGGACGTCGGCTATTTCGGCGGCGTGTTCCGCTGCACCCAGGGCCTGCAGCAGAAAGTCGGCGCCAGCCGCTGCTTCGACACGCCGATCAGCGAGCTGGGCATCGTCGGCACCGCCGTCGGCATGGCGGCCTACGGCCTGCGGCCCTGCGTCGAGATCCAGTTCGCCGACTACATGTACCCCGCCTACGACCAGATCGTGTCGGAGGCGGCGCGGCTGCGCTATCGCTCCAACGGCCAGTTCACCGTGCCGATGGTGGTGCGCATGCCGACCGGCGGCGGCATCTTCGGCGGCCAGACGCACAGCCAGAGCCCGGAGGCGCTGTTCACGCACGTCTCCGGGCTGAAGACCGTGGTGCCGTCGAACCCGTACGACGCCAAGGGCCTGCTGATCGCGGCCATCGAGTGCGGCGACCCGGTGATCTTCCTCGAGCCCAAGCGCATCTACAACGGCCCCTTCGACGGCCACCACGACCAGCCGGTGGTGCCGTGGTCGGCGCACCCGAAGAGCGAGGTGCCCGAGGGCCACTACACGGTGCCGCTCGAATCGGCCGCCGTCGTGCGCCCCGGGGAGGACCTGACGGTGCTGACCTACGGCA
>CAYNOF010000761.1:0-4380 GCA_964398335.1 uncultured Rhizobiaceae bacterium | reverse complement strand
CCATCGGCTACACGGTGCACCGCAGCCACGCGCCGGGCCGTCGCACCATCGACGTGCTGACGACCTTGCCCGTGGCGATCCCCGGCCTGGTCGTCGGCGTCGCCTATCTCTGGGCCTGGATCGGCCTGCCGGGCGGGCTCTACGGCACGATCTGGATCCTGGCCCTGGCCTTCGTCGCGCGCTTCATGCCCGACACGGTGAAGGCGCTGTCGACCTCCTTCATGCAGATCCACAAGGAGCTGGAGGAGGCGGCGTGGATCTGCGGCAAGGGCCTGATCGGCACCATCCGCACCATTGTGCTGCCGCTGGCCAGCCCCGGCGTGCTGGCGGCGATGACCCTGCTGTTCGTGCTGGCGATCCGCGAGCTCGGCTCCTCGCTGTTCCTCTACACCAGCAACACCATGGTGATGGCGGTGCTGCTGCTCGACTATTACGAGGGCGGCAACACCGGCAAGACGGCAGCCTTCAGCGTCGTGCAGACCATCCTGCTCGCGCTGATGATCGGGTTCGCCAACTGGCTTTCACGCGGCGCGTCGCAGGGCAGCGTCGGCCGCACGGGTTGAAGAGTAGACGATGGAGGAATCGACCATGAAAAGACGGACACTCATGGGCGCCGCGCTGGCCGCGGCGGCGCTGCCGGCCGGCAGGGCGCTGGCACAGGGCAGCGAGTTCGGCTCGCCCGAGCTGATCGCGGCGGCCAAGAAGGAGGGCCGCTTCGTGTTCTACACGGCGAACTTCGCCGAGGTGGAGCAGGAGGTGATCAACGCCTTCAACAAGCGCTTTCCCGAGATCAAGGTCGAGATGGTGCGCGCGCCCGGCGGCCAGCTGATCACCCGCATCAAGACCGAGGCCGCCGCCGGCAAGCTGCTGGCCGACGTCATCGACCATTCCGACCGCGGCCTGATGAAGGAGATCGAGAATCTCTTCGCCGATTACGCGCCGCCCAACGCCGCCGACTATGTCGAGACCTCGCGCGTCTCGCCCAAGCTGTGGCCGCGCGTCACCATCGGCTGGTCGATCGCCTACAACGTGGCGCTGGTGAAGAACCCGCCCAAGACCTGGATGGACCTGCTGAAGCCCGAGTACAAGGGCAAGCAGATCGGCCACGTCGTCGCCCCGTCGGGCGGCACGACCTGGACGCGCGTGATGTTCGAGCGCCAGGTGCTGGGCGAGGATTACTGGAAGAAGCAGGCGGCGCTCGACATCGCCCTGTATCCCTCGGGCGCACCGCTGTCGGATGCGCTGGTGCGCGGCGAGGTACAGATCGCGCCGCTGCTCTACAACGCGATCTACCCCAAGATCCGCGACGGCGCGCCGGTCGAGGCGGTGTTCGCCCCCGAGGGCATGCCGCTGATCCCGTACGCCACCGGCGTCGCCAAGACCGCGGCCAATCCCAACGCCGCCAAGCTGTTCATCAACTGGTGCATGTCCAAGGAAGGCCAGACCTTCATGATCAAGCAGCAGGGCAACCTGACCTCGCTCAAGGAAGTGCCGGCCTATCCCAAGGGCTACGACCCCAAGGTGGTGAAGCCCTGGCTGCCGAACTTCGAGCAGTTCGAGAAGCTGCGCGCCTCGTGGATCGAGGAGTGGAACAAGACCTACAACTACCGCCAATAAGGGCGAGGACCGCAGCCGATGTCCGCCACGCTTGAGGTGCGCGACCTGCGCAAGCAGTTCGCCTCAGGCCGTCCCGCCGTCGACGGCGTCAGCTTCGAGGTGCCGGCAGGCGAGATCGTCGTCCTGCTCGGCCCCTCGGGCTGCGGCAAGACGACGACCCTGCGCTGCGTCGCCGGGCTGGAGCACCCGACCTCGGGCAGCATCAGCATCGGCGAGCGCGTCGTGTCGGCGCCAACCGAGGGCGTGATGGTGCCGCCGCGGCTGCGCGACATCGGCATGGTCTTCCAGTCCTACGCGGTGTGGCCGCACATGACCGTGCGGCAGAACGTGGCCTATCCGCTGAAGCATCGCGGCACGGCGCGCGCCGAGATGGACCGCAAGGTCGACGAGACCTTGGCGCTGGTCGGCCTCAGCGAATACGCCGCGCGGCCGGTGGTCTCGCTGTCGGGCGGCCAGATGCAGCGTGTCGCGCTGGCGCGCAGCCTGGTCTACCGGCCCAAGCTGCTGCTGCTCGACGAGCCGCTCAGCAACCTCGACGCCAAATTGCGCCTGCGGCTGCGCGACGATCTGCGCCGCATCCTCAAGCAGACCGGCATGACCGCGCTCTACGTCACGCACGACCAGGCCGAGGCCGTGGTGCTGGGCGATCGCATCGGCGTGATGCGCGAGGGCCTGCTGCTGCAGATGGCCGAGCCCTCGGCCGTCTACAACACCCCGGCCGACCTTTTCGTCGCCAACTTCACCGGTGCCTCGAACATGCTGCCGGGCAAGGTGCTGGGCCGCGAGGGCGAGTTCGTCACCGTCGATCTCGACGGCGGTGCGCGCGTGCGGGCCTGGACGCCGCAGGACATCGCCGCGGGCGACTCGATCCGACTCGCGGTGCGTCCCGAGAACGTCACGCTGGGCGCCAGCGGCGACGTCAATGTGTTCCCCGCCACCGTGCGCGACCGGCGCTATCAGGGCGTGCAGACCGTCTATGATGTCGAGATGTCGGGCAAGATGATCGAGGCGCTCGAGCTGGGCACGGCGGCGCGCTTCGACGTCGGCGGTCAGGTCAATGTCGGCATCCGGCCCGAAGCCTGCTGGGCCTATCGCGACACGGCCAACGCGATCGTCGAGTGACGCATCGCTACCCTGCGGCAAGAATCTTTCCGGCATAAAAGCGATGCTGGCAAGATTGCGACCTGACACTTGAACCAAGGTGTTGTGACGCCGATTTTCCTAGGCGGCACAACGTGTTTGCGCCAAGGTCGAGTGAATATGTGTCGTGGGGAGGGCCCGTGATGGCCAAGGCCGCCGCCGCCAAATCCAAGCCTGAGTCGCCGGCGAAAACCGGTGACAACAGCATCACCCCCGAGCAGCTCCGACAATTCTATCGCGACATGCTGCTGATCCGCCGTTTCGAGGAGCGCGCAGGGCAATTGTACGGCATGGGACTCATCGGCGGCTTCTGCCACCTCTATATCGGCCAGGAAGCCGTCGTCGTCGGCATGCAGTCGACCATCGACAGCTCCAAGGACGCGGTGCTGACCAGCTACCGCGATCACGGCCACATGCTGGCCTGCGGCATGGATCCGCGCGGCGTGATGGCCGAGCTCACCGGGCGCTCGAGCGGCTATTCGCACGGCAAGGGCGGCTCGATGCACATGTTCTCGAAGGAGCGCAACTTCTACGGCGGCCACGGCATCGTCGGCGCGCAGGTGCCGATCGGCACGGGCCTCGCCTTCGCCCGCAAGTACCGGGGCGACAACAGCGTGTCGCTGACCTATTTCGGCGACGGCAGCGCCAACCAGGGCCAGGTCTACGAGGCCATGAACATGGCCGCGCTGTGGAAGCTGCCGGTGGTCTACATCATCGAGAACAACAAGTACGGCATGGGCACCTCGGTCGAGCGCGCCTCCGCCGTCGTCGATCTCTACAAGCACGGCGAGGCCTTCGGCATTCCGGGCGAGCAGGTCGACGGCATGGATGTCGTGGCGGTGAAGGAAGCCGGCGAGCGCGCGGTCGAGCATGCGCGCTCGGGCAAGGGGCCCTACGTGCTGGAGATGCTGACCTACCGCTATCGCGGCCACTCGATGAGCGATCCGGGCAAGTACCGGACCAAGGAAGAGGTCGAGAAGATGCGCGGCGAGCGCGATCCGATCGAGCGCCTGAAGAAGCGCATGACCGACTCCAAGGCGCTCGACGAGGCGCAGCTCAAGGCGCTCGATGCCGAGGTGCGCAAGATCGTGGCCGACGCCGCGGAGTTCGCCACCAACAGTCCGGAGCCCGATCCCAAGGAGCTGTGGACCGACGTGCTGGTGGACAGCAAGCCACCGCAAGCCGCCTGAACATCATCGATCGCAACGGGTCCCAGTCATGGCCATCAACGTCCTGATGCCGGCGCTGTCGCCGACGATGACCGAAGGCAAGCTCGCCAAATGGCACGTCAAGGAAGGCGACAAGGTCACCTCAGGCATGGTGATCTGCGAAATCGAGACCGACAAGGCGACCATGGAGGTCGAGGCGGTCGATGAGGGCACCGTCGGCAAGATCCTGATCGCCGAAGGCACCGAGAACGTCGCGGTCAACACGCCGATCATGGTGCTGAGCGAGGAAGGCGAGAGCGCCGACGCGGCACCATCCTCTTCCCCCTCCCCCCCTGTGGGGGAGGGTCGGGGAGGGGGGCCAACACCGCCGACGCCGAAGCCCGAAGCGGGGGGCCCCCCCCCCCCCCCCCCCCCCCCCCGGGGGGGGGGCCGGCGGGGGGGGGGGGGGGCCCGC
>CAYNOF010000760.1:0-1405 GCA_964398335.1 uncultured Rhizobiaceae bacterium | reverse complement strand
CGTCGGCACCAAGTCGCAGGGCCAGGGCCACGAGACGACCTGGGCGCAGATCATCGCCACCGAGATCGGCATCCCGGCCGACAACATCATGGTCGAGGAGGGCAACACCGACACCGCGCCCTACGGCCTGGGCACCTACGGCTCGCGCTCGACGCCGGTCGCCGGCGCGGCGATCGCCATGGCGGCGCGCAAGATCAAAGCCAAGGCGCAGATGATCGCCGCCTACAAGCTCGAGGTGCACGAGGACGACCTCGAATGGGACATCGACGGCTTCCGGGTGAAGGGCCTGCCGGAGAAGTCGATGTCGATGAAGGACATCTGCTGGGCGGCCTACAACGCCGTGCCGCCGGGCATGGAGCCCGGGCTGGAGGCGGTGAGCTACTACGATCCGCCCAACATGACCTATCCGTTCGGCGCCTATATCTGCGTCATGGACATCGACGTCGACACCGGCGTCTACAAGGTGCGCCGCTTCTACGCGCTCGACGATTGCGGCACGCGCATCAACCCGATGATCATCGAGGGCCAGGTGCATGGCGGCCTCACCGAGGCCTTCGCCATCGCCATGGGCCAGGAGATCCGCTACGACGAGAACGGCAACGTCGTCACCGGCTCGTTCATGGATTTCTTCATGCCGACCATGGTCGAGACCCCGCATTGGGAAACCGACTTCACCGTGACGCCGTCGCCGCATCATCCGATCGGCGCCAAGGGCGTCGGCGAGAGCCCGAATGTCGGCGGCGTGCCGGCCTTCTCCAACGCGGTCAACGACGCCTTCTCCTTCCTCGGCACCACCCACATCCAGATGCCGCACGATTACTGGCGCAACTGGCGGACGGCCAAGGAGCTGGGTGTCATCGCCTGACGACGGCAGCGGGGCTGATGCCATGACCCTTTCGCGCGACGAGATCGCCGCGCGCCTCGCGGCAACGGGCTACGTCGCCGACAGCGAGCTCGTGACCGCGATCGGGCTGATGCAGCTCCTGAAGCGGGCGCTGCTGCTCGAAGGCGAGGCCGGCGTCGGCAAGACGGCGGTGGCGCATGCGCTCGCCGCCGTGCACGAGACGGAGTTGATCCGCCTGCAGTGCTACGAGGGCCTCGACCAGTCTGCGGCGCTCTACGAGTGGAACTACCAGCGCCAGCTCCTCGCCATCGAGGCGCGGCGCGGCCAGGATACCGGCGACCTGGAGGAGCACGTCTTCTCGGAGAAGTACCTGCTGGAGCGGCCGCTGCTGGCGGCGATCCGGCGGCCGACGCCCCCCGTGCTGCTGATCGACGAGGTCGACCGCGCCGACGAGGAGTTCGAGGCCTTCCTGCTCGAGCTGCTGTCGGACTTCCAGGTCACGATCCCCGAGCTGGGCACCATCCCGGCGCTCTCGGTGCCGCACGTCGTGCTGACCTCCAA
>CAYNOF010000759.1:0-8514 GCA_964398335.1 uncultured Rhizobiaceae bacterium | reverse complement strand
GCGCTTCGCCGAGCGGCAGGCGCTGGGCGATATCGAAGCGCTCTAGCGATAGCGGCGCACGCAGCTCAGCAGCTCGTTGAGCGCCACCGATGTGCCGACCAGGGTGATCGAGAAGCTCTTGGCGCCCGCAGGCTCGAAATACATCGTGTTGCCGCCGCGGATCTCCTGGAAGAGCTGCTGCGAATCGGCGAGCAGGATCATCAGCTCGCTCGGCGACAGCGCCCGCGCCCGGCCATTGCGGCGCTGATAGGAATCGACCCAGTAGGCGATGTCGCCCTCGGTGCCGGTGCGCCAGTTCCAGCTCGGGTTGATGATGCCTACGCCCCAGTTGAAGGTGTTGGTCAGCATGAAGAGCACCGAGGCGCCGCCGCCATACTGGCCGGTCGCGGTGCAGTTCTGCAGCGCGCCATTTCTGGCGTTGGCCTCGATGGTCCACGAGCCCGTCGAGTAGCGCTGGATCACTTCGGCATTGGCCGCGCCGGCGGCAAGCAAGCTCGTCACGGCCAAGGCCGTCGCCAGAATCCTCCGCATGGATGGTCGTCCCCCGACACTGTACGGTCCACACCGCGCCAGCGTGTCCCTCACACGGCGCGTGAGAATCCTAGTCGATTTCGGTACGAGGCGCGAGATGAGCGTTGCCAATGACGAAAGGCTGCTGTCCGAGCTGACCGAGGTGTTGGCGACGGTGCCCGGCGTGCGCGCCATCGCGTTGGGCGGCTCGCGGGCGCGCGGCACGGCGACGCCGCATTCCGACTACGACATCGGCCTGTATTACGACGGCGCGACACCGCTCGATGTGGCGGCGCTGGGCCGCATCGCGGCGGAGATCGACGATCGCGGCGCGGCAGCGGCCGTGACGCCGGTCGGCGGCTGGGGACCGTGGATCGACGGCGGCGGCTGGCTGGTCGTCGAGGAGATGCATGTCGATCTGCTCTACCGCGACCTGGCGAAGGTGGGCCGCGTGATCGACGACTGCCGGGCCGGCACGGTGGAGGTCGTCTATCAGGCGGGCCATCCGCATGCCTTCATCTCGTCGATCTACGCCGGCGAGGTGGGGCTGTGCAAAGTGCTGCACGATCCCGACGGCGCGCTGGCAGCGCTGCGGGCCCGCACCGCACCTTATCCCGAGGCGCTGAAGCGCGAGCTGCGCCGGCGCTTCGAATGGGAAGCCTATTTCTCGCTGGAGAACGCCGAGAAGGCCAGGGCGCGCGCGGATACGGCCTACATCATGGGCTGCGTCTTCCGCGCGATCGCCTGCATCTGCCAGTCGCTGCACGCGATCAACGGTGTCTGGCTGCTGAACGAGAAAGGCGCCGTCGCCGGCGTCACGCGCCTGGCGCGCAAGCCCGCGTCCTTCGCCGAGCGCGTGACCATGATCCTGCGCGACGTGTCGGAGGGCTCCTACGCCTCCGGCCTCGAACGCCTCGATGTGCTGATCGCCGAGGCGCGCACCACCGACGGATGATCCGCGTCAGCGACCGCGCGAGAGCGTGGCCGCGCGCGAGCAGCCGGCGCCGGATTCGACGAGCGAGATCGAGTCCGCTGCGGCGCGGCCGCTCCAGCTTGCGTTCTGACGATCGCGCTCCTTCATGGCGCGCAGGCCCACGAGTTTCACCGTGCCGTCGCTCTGAACCCGGCCGTGCAGCTGCCACAGCGCCGGGGGTACCGGCAGCGTCTCGCCTCTCTTGCCGGTCACCCCGGCGCGCGGCGAGTCGGGCTCCGATGCGGTGCCGTCGATCGCGCCGCCTTCGATGGTCAGCCGGATCGTGAGGGCCGCGCACGAGCCCGACGCCGGCGCCGTGCCGACCCAGGTGCCGTCGAACGGCGTGGCGATGATGCGGTCGGTGGGCGTGGGGGCGCGGGATTGCGCGAGGGCGGCAAATGGGGCGGTCAGCAACGCGACCGCGAACAGGAAACGCTTCATTCACCGCCGTCCGAACAGCCGCTCGATGTCGGCCAGCTTGAGTTCCACGTAGGTCGGGCGCCCGTGGTTGCACTGGCCGGAATGCGGCGTGGCTTCCATCTCGCGCAACAGGGCGTTCATCTCGTCGGCATTCAGCCGACGCCCGGCGCGCACGCTCATATGGCAGGCCAGCGTGCCGCTGACTTCCTCCAACCGTTCCTTCAGCGACAGGTGCTCGCCGAACTCCGCCAGCTCGTCGGCGAGGTCCTTCACTAGGCCGGTGATGTCGGTGTCGCCGAGCAGCGCCGGGCTCTCGCGCACCGCTACCGCGCCGTGGCCGAAGCCTTCGAGCACCAGGCCCAATTCGGCGAGATCGTCGGCGCGGGCCACCAGGCGGCGCACGGCATCCTCGTCCATCTCGACGATCTCCGGGATCAGCAGGCTCTGGCGCTTCACGCCCGTTTCGGCGATCGCCGCCTTCATGCGCTCGTAGACCAGCCGCTCATGCGCGGCGTGCTGGTCGACGATCACCACGCCGTCCTCGGTCTGGGCCACGATGTAGGTGCCGTGCACCTGCGCGCGCGCGGCGCCCAGCGGATAGGTGCGCAGATCCTCGACCGGCGCGGCCTGCGCCGTCGCGGTCTGGCCCGAGGGTGCCTGAGGCGCGAAGAACGCGGCAGCCGCTTCGGCGAGACCCGGCGACGGACGCGCCGGTGCGGCGCCACCATACGAGCCCGACCAGCCGCCGCCGACCGGCAGGCCGCCGACCGGACGCGCCGCGCCCAGCGCCGCCTGCGCCACCGTCGTGCTGGCGCGATGCCCGGCGCCGACCAGCGCGTGGCGGATCGCACCGACGATCAGGCCGCGCACCACGCCGGCGTCGCGGAAGCGCACCTCGGTCTTCGCCGGATGCACGTTGACGTCGACCATGCCCCTGGGTGCTTCGAGGAACAGCGCCACCAACGGGTGACGATCGCGCGCGAGGAAATCCTGGTAGGCACCGCGCACCGCGCCGGCCAAGAGCTTGTCGCGCACCGGGCGGCCGTTGACGAAGAGATACTGATGCTGCGCCGTGCCGCGGTTGAAGGTCGGCAGGCCGACATGGCCGGTCAGCAGATAGCCCTCGCGCTCGGCGCGGATCGGCAGCGAGTTCTGCGCGAAGTCGCGGCCCATCACGGCGGCCAGGCGCTGCAGGCGCGCACCGTCCTCGCCATCCTCGACCAGAGACGGGGCGATGGCGGGATAGGAGAACACCGTACGGCCCTCGTCCTCGAGGCCGAAGGCGATGCCGGGATGCGCCATCGCCAGGCGCTTGAGCGCATCGGCGACCTGCGCCGCCTCGCTGCGTGGCTCCTTGAGGAACTTCAACCGCGCCGGCACGGCGTAGAAGAGATCGCGCACCTCTACTCGCGTGCCCGGCGGATGTGCCGCCGGCGCCGGCTCGCTCTTGGCACCGCCATCGATGCGCAGGACCCAGGCGCTGTCAGCGCCTCTGGGCCGCGAGGTCAGGGCGAAGCGGCTCACCGAGGCAATCGACGGCAAGGCCTCGCCGCGGAAGCCCAGCGTGCGGATATCGAGCAGGTCGTCGCCGTCGTTGAGCTTGGACGTGCAATGCCGCTCGACCGCCAGCGCCATCTCCTCGGCCGACATGCCCGCGCCGTCGTCGACCACGGTGATCAGCGCGCGGCCTCCTTCGACCAGGCTGACGGCGATGCGCGTGGCACCGGCGTCGAGGGCGTTCTCCACCAGCTCCTTGACCGCCGAGGCCGGCCGCTCGACCACCTCGCCGGCGGCGATGCGGTTGACCAGCGTGGGTGGCAGGCGGTGGATCGCGGCCATGGCGCCTACTTGCGCGCGCCGAGGTATTCGCGCGCCAGCACCTTGCCCTCCTCGACGGCGGGCTGGTCGAAGGCGTCGACGTTCCACAGATCGGCGGCGATGATGGTCTCGAGCATGTAGTGCATCAGCAGCCCGCCCATGACGCGCTCATCGAGCCGGGCGAAACGCAGGCGGCGCGTCGGCCTGCCGTTGCGTGCGAGCGTGACGGCGGTGGCCTCGGCCTCGGCCTGCAGCAGGTCGCCCAGCGAATGCTCGCCGAGATAGTCGAGCGACTTGTCGCCACCCAGCGCCGCGTGCGGCACCTTGCGGCCCTCGCCGGCGGAGTCGCGCATCAGCACCGTGAACATCTTGTCGGCCGGGCCGCCGAGATAGAGCTGCAACTGGCTGTGCTGGTCGACGGTGCCCATGGCGCGCACCGGCGTGGTGCCGACGCCCTGCTTGCCCAGGCTCTCGGCCCAGAGCTGGCGGTACCACAGGCCGAAATAGGCCAGGCGATCGACATAGGGCATCAGCACCGTGGTGTGGATGCCGCGCTCGCGCCACAGGCCGACCGAGGCGGCGGCGCCGGCGGCGGCAGCGCTGTCGGCCGGCGCATTGGCCTTCAGCGCCTGGTCGAGCACGCTGGCCGCGCCCTCGCGGATCGCCGCGACGTCGAGGCCGGCGGCCATCGCCGGCAAGAGGCCGACCAGCGATAGCACGGAGTAGCGGCCGCCGACCTTGGGATCGTGGTCGAGGATCGGGCAGCCGATGCGCTTGGCGATGCGGCGCAGGGCGTTATCGGTATTCTCCGTGATGGCGATCAGATGCTGGGCGACCTTGGCCTTGCCGACCTTGGCCTCGAGCGCCTCGAGCGCGACGAAGAGCTGCATCAGCGGCTCGGCCGTGCCGCCCGACTTGGAGATGGCGATGAAGGCGGTCTTGGTGAGATCGAGCCGGGTCAGCAGCTCGCTGAACGTATCCGGATCGATGTTGTCCATGAACCACAGCTTCGGTCCGCCGCGCGACGGCCCGAAGCCGATATCGGTCATCGCCGCGAGCGTCTGGCCGCCCAGGCTGGAGCCGCCGATGCCCAGGATCACCGCATGCTCGAACTGGCGCAGATGCTCGGCATGCGGCTTGAGCGCCGCGAGATCGTCGCGCGCCGCCGGCAGGCGCAACAGCGGCAGCGAGCCGTCGGCGTGGCGCTGGCGCAGCTTCTCCAGCGCCGGTGCCGCGCGCTCCAGCTCGGCAGCATAGGCCGCACGGCTGAGGCCGCGATCGCCGATGCGGTCGGCGAAGAGATCGTCGAGGTCCTGGCGGTAGTACATCGGGGGCTGCTTTCGTTTTCGGCAGAGTAGAGCAGGGATCGCACGGGAGGAAGGCCCGGCGGGCGGCTCTGTGCCTGTGGATTCCGGCGCAATCGCGGCGCTCAGGCCGCCATCAGGCTTACCCCCGCCGCGCGCATGGCCTTTTGCTGCGCTGCGCGGCTGCCGTCGAGGTCGATAGCGGCGCAGGCGTCCTCGACGACGGCGGTGGCGAAGCCCAGGCGCGCCGCGTCGAGCGCCGAATAGGCCACGCAAAAATCATAGGCCAGACCGCAGAGCAGCACGCGATCGACACCGCGGCTGCGCAGCCAGCCGTCGAGGCCGGTGGCGGTGCGGCGGTCGTTCTCGAAGAAGGCCGAGTAGGAATCGACGGCCGGGCGCATGCCCTTGCGCACGACCAGCGCCGCGGGCGTCGCATCGAGGGAGGCATGAAACGCGGCGCCAGATGTGCCCCGCACGCAGTGGTCGGGCCACAGCGTCTGTGGACCATAGGCGACGGTGATCGTCTCGAACGGCTGGCGCCCGGCATGCGAGGAGGCGAAGGAGCCGTGTCCTTTCGGATGCCAGTCCTGCGTCAGCACCACGAGGTCCGACAGCGCGATCAGCCGGTTCACAGCGGGAATGATCGCGTCGCCCTGCGGCACGGCGAGCGCACCGCCAGGGCAGAAATCGTTCTGCACGTCGATCACGATCAGCGCCGAGCCGGGCGCGGTCCATTTGCTGTCCATGCTAGAAACCATCCGATCGAGGACACGCCATGAAGATAGCACGCGGGCTGGCCGATACCTTCGCCGGCCAGATTCACTACCGCACGTCAGGCAACGGGCCGGCGATCATGCTCACCCATATCAATCAGCAGAGCTCGGCGGTCATGGTCGAGCTGATCGCGGCGTTGGCGCCGAAATTCCGCGTCGTGGCGATCGACTATCCCAGCCATGGCATGTCCGACCACATCGAGTGGCAGCCGGCGATCGAGGATTATGCGCGGGCCGCGCTGGAGGTGATGGCGGCGCTGAAGATCGAGCGTTTCCACGCCATGGGCGAGGCGGTGGGCGCGGCGACGTCGCTGGCGCTGGCCGCGAACCACGCCCGGCACATCGACAAGGTGGTGCTGGTGAACACGCCCTATTTCACCGACGCGGCCACCGCGAAGAACGACATCGCCGACATCCAGCGCGTGCGGCCGACCGACGCCAGCGGCTTCCCGGCGCCGCGCAGCATCGAGTACCTGCTGAGCAACGATCCCGAGCATGCGCCGATGCAGCCGACACAGGACTGGATGGACCGCATCAACGTGGCCCAGTTCCAGATCGGCCGCGACCGCTGGCAGGCGATGGGTGCGCTGGCGAAATTCGACACCCTGGGCACGGCCGCGCGGGTGAAGCAGCCGACCTTGATGCTCTATGGCGAGAACTTCATCTACGGCAAGCACCGCGCGCTGGTGAGCGCCAAGCTCGCCGACGTGAAGATCGAGATCATTCCCGACGGCCGTTTCTGCATGACGTGGGAACGCGCGGCCGATGTCGCCGCCGCGGCCATGCGGTTCATGGAGTAGAGCATGAGCGAGTGGATCGAACCCTATACCGGCCTGACCTTCGTCGATCGCGCGATGACGGTGGAAAGCGCGATCGAGCACCGCGCGCTCACCACCTGCGGCATCGACCCCGCGGTCTATGGTGACACCGTCGATCCCACGACCTTCATCTCCCGCGCCATCGCCGAGGGCGTGCGCAACGGCGTGCACGCCAACGGCACGGTCAACATGGCGCAGCGCCTGGTCCAGCAGGCACCGCTGCGCCTCGACGAGCCGCTGACGGTCAGTGGCCGTATCCTGGACGTCAGCCCGGTGCCGCGCGGCAAGGTCGCGATCAGCGAGACCTGGTTCAAGGCCAGCGACGGACAGCGTGCCGTGATGGCCGGTCGTCGCTCGCTGCGTCCGGATCCCGACAAGGCGGGCATGCGCGGCGCGGGCGATGTGGCGCCGCCGGTCGTCGGCGATGTCGGCGCGCTGAAGGCCCTGCGCGACGTGACGCTGACACCGGAGATGGTGAAGGGCTACGACTCTGAAGCCATCAACCCGATCCATTCGGTGCCCGAGGCGGCGATCAAGGCCGGCTTCCGCGCGCCGATCATCGGCGGTGGCATGGGCGTACGCTATCTCATGGCCGAGATCTGGCAGCGCTTCGCGCCGCGGGCGCTGGACATCGAGGTCTATTTCCGTCGGCCGATCTTCTGGGACGACACGGTCACCATCCGCGTCGACGAGCACGGCGGCACGTGGCGTGCGATCTGTCTTGCCAAGGGCGAGAAGGTCGCAACGGAGGCGCGGATCAACTCGATCGGCGTCTAGCGGCGTTTCTGGAAGAACGAACGCAGCAGCGTTGCCGCTTCGCTCTCGCCGATGCCGGCATAGACGTCCGGCCGGTGATGGCAGCTCGACTGGGCGAAGATGCGCGCGCCATTGTCGACGCCACCGCCCTTGGGATCGGCGGCACCGTAGTAGAGCCGGCGGATGCGCGCGAAGCTGATCGCCTGGGCGCACATCGGGCACGGCTCGAGCGTGACGTAGAGATCGCAGTCGACCAGGCGTGGCGCCCCCAGCTTCGCGGCGGCGGCGCGGATTGCCAGCAGCTCGGCATGGGCGGTGGGATCGCGGCGTTCCTCCGTGCGGTTGCCCTCGGCCGCCAGCACCGTGCCGTCGGCGGCGACGATCGCCGCGCCGATCGGCACTTCCTCGCGGGCGCCGGCCAGCCGCGCCTGTTCCAGCGCGAAGTCCATCGGCGAGGGCTTCATCGGCGTCAGCCGCGGCCGCGATAGGGCGGCACGCCCTGGTCGGGCAGCCACAGGCCGGCGGGCGGGCGGCCGGTCTGCCAGAACACGTCGATCGGCATGCCGCCACGCGGATACCAGTAGCCGCCGATGCGCAGCCAGCGCGGCGCCAGCGCGCTCTTCAGCCGCTTGCCGATCATCACCGTGCACTCCTCGTGAAAGGCGCCGTGGTTGCGGAACGAGCCGAGGAACAGCTTCAGCGACTTGCTCTCGATCAGCTTGGCGCGCGGCACGTAGTCGATCACCAGGTGCGCGAAATCCGGCTGGCCGGTCATCGGGCACATCGAAGTGAACTCCGGTGCCGCGAAGCGCACGAGATAGGTCTCGCGCGGATGCGGGTTGGGCACGGTCTCGAGCTGCGCCGCCTCGGGCGAGGCAGGCAGCGCCGCCTCGCGGCCGAGCTGCGTGAGATGCGCGTACTTGCCCTTGGCCATGGCGCTACCCTAGCCGGCGGCGTCGATGCGCGCCACGGCGCCCGCCTGCAGGCGGTAGAACGCATCCTGCGGCTCGTCGAGCTCGACGATGTGCTCGCCCGGCAGCGCCATGTAGAGGCCGCGCAACACACGGCCCACCGCGCCGTGGCTGAACAGTGCCACCGGACGCTCGGCCGCGCTTGCCAGCACGGCATCGAGGAAGGGC
>CAYNOF010000758.1:0-8454 GCA_964398335.1 uncultured Rhizobiaceae bacterium | reverse complement strand
GACGTGGCGCGAGATCCTCGGGCTGCTCGATGTCCGCCTGTCGGGCGGCGGCTTGATCCGCGGCAGGCTGGTGGGCGAGTTCCTCCGCGGCCTCGATGTCGCGGCGGCGATCGAGAGCTATGGCCGGCGGTTTGCGGCCGTCGCCACCGATCTGGCGACCGGTCGCGAGATCTGGCTGCAGTCGGGGCCGATCGACGAAGCCGTGCTTGCCTCGATCGCGCTGCCCGGGATCTTCAGCCCGGCCCGGGTCGGCGATCGGTGGCTCGTGGACGGCGGCCTGTCGAATCCGGTTCCGGTGTCGGTCTGCCGGGCGCTGGGCGCCGAGGTGATCATCGCCGTCAATCTCAATGGCGACCTGCTGGGACGGCGCTTCGAGGCCGAGCCGGCGGCCCAGGCGCCCGGCTCGCCGGCCGTGGAGGAGTTCGTCGGCGGCGTGCTCCAGCGTCTGCCGAAGGCGTTGCGCGAGCAGGCCGCCCAGATCGCCCCGCGCCTGTTGTCGCAGGGTCCCTCGGCGCCGGGCTATTTCGACGTGCTCGCCAACTCCATCAACATCATGCAGGACCACATCACACGCACGCGCCTTGCCGGCGAGCCGCCACATGTGATGCTGGTGCCGCGGCTACGCGATATCGGGCTGCTCGAATTCAATCGGGCCAATGAGGCGATCGCCGAAGGTCGCGCCTGCGTCGAGCAGGCAATGCCGATATTGCGGCGATACGTTTAGCGCGGCACGGCCGGCCCTGCTAGACCACTGAACATTCAGGGAATTTTCTTCGATCATTGGTCGTGGAGATTCCCGGCTGAATATTGCACGCAGCATTCCACGAGTCTGGGAAGTCGTTTCTTCACGCATGAAGAGACAGCGGAATCAAAACCGATTCAAATGACTTGCCGACGTTGTTGAGTCTCACGGGCCTGTGAAGGCCGCGAACTTCGCAGATTTTTCGCAACCGATTCATGTAGCACGCTCACTAACCGGTTCATTTTGACTTCGATCGGTTGCATTGGGCGGCTAAAAATCGCTTCATATCGCTCGTTCATATTTTGCCAAAAGTTATTGTTCGCTTGGGGTTTCCGGATGCTATTTGCATCGACGCGCTGGACGGCACTCCTCCGTCCGTTGGCCACCTTGTTCGCTGCTGCGACGCTCGCTGCTTTGTTCAGCGCGAGTGCCGGTGCGCAGCAGGTCGCCCACGTTCCCGCTCAACATTGGAAAGCCGTGCTGGTCTCTGGATCTGGCTCGATGTCGGCTTACGACGCCGCCGCCAGGGATCTCGGTCAGCGCCTTCGCTCACGTGGGGTAGCACGTGTGGCGACGGCGCTGGCCGGCGGCACGGGCGACTACCAGGCCAACCGCGCCGGCATCCGCCAGGCGTTGGAGGCGCTGGGCAACGAGCAGGGCGCCTGCCTGTTCTTCGCCACCGGCCATGGCAATGTCGCGGGCTTCCATCTCGACGGCGATCGTGGCAGCCGCACGCTCACGCCGGGCGAGCTCGACCGCCTGCTCGAGCGTCACTGCGGCGACCGGCCGACCGTGGCGATCATCTCGGACTGCGACGCCGGGGTGTTCCTCGATTCACGCATGCGCGCGCCCAACCGCATCCTGATCGCCGCCTCGGCCAGGGGCCGCAACTCCTACGGCGCCAAGATGAGCGACCGCTACGTCAACTTCGACCGCTGCCTGATGGGCGCGATCGACGCCGGCGCCTCGACCTGGCGCGAGGCCTTCGAGCGCACGCTGCCCTGCGTGCAGGAGCGCGAGGCCTGGCTGGGCGTGCGCCCGTCGGAGCCGCAGGCCTATTTCGGCGCCAACGTCGCCAACCTCGCGGTGCCCGCCGCCCCGCAGCTCACCGCGCAGCTGCGATGACCTGAATTACGATCGGACAGCAGATCGTCGACTGGGCCTCGCTCCTGGGCTTGCGGAGCGAGGCCCTTTCTTTTTGGCCGGCCGGCTTTGACGAACTTTTTGCACTCGATTGACGAAAATCGGGGTGCGGTCCTTTCATTTTGACTCACCGAAATCCCCCTGAAGCCGTTAATATCGACCTCATATTTCGGTTCAGTATTCGCACCAAAGTTATTGTTCCAAAGGGGATTTTCGATGCTATTCGCATCGTTGCATCGGACGCGATTCGTCCGTCCAATCGCCATGCTGTTCACGGTCGCAACCTTGGTCTCCTCCCTGAGCGCCTGTGTCACCTCCTCGAGAGGTGGCGACGCCCTGTCGTGGAGCGCCGGCGCGCCCAGCCAAGTCGCCGGCCTCGAGGGCCTGGTCGCCGGCGGTTCCGCCGCCCGCCCGCAGGTCGCGCATGTCGAGCCGCGCGAGTGGAAGGCGGTCATGGTGTCGGGTTCGTACGCCATCGTCGCCCATAACAATGCGGCGGCGGATTTCGGCCAGCGCCTGCGCGACCGCGGCGTCGAGCGTGTCGCCACGGCGCTGACCGGCGGCGTCGGCGGCGCCTTCAACGCCAATCGCGACGGCATCCGCCAGGCCCTGGCGTCGCTCGGCGGCGGCCAGGCCTGCCTGTTCTTCGCCACCAGCCACGGCAATGTCGCCGGCCTGCGCCTCGAAGCCGAAAGCCGCAATCGCATGCTGAGCCCGGCCGATCTCGACCGTCTGCTCGACGAGCATTGCGGCGACCGGCCGACGGTGGCGATCCTCTCGGACTGCGACGCCGGCATCTTCCTCGACTCGCGCATGCGCCAGCCCAACCGCATCCTGATCGCCGCCTCGGCCCGCGGCCGTACGTCCTACGGCGCCAAGATGTATGAGCGTTACGTGAACTTCGACCGCTGCCTGATGGGCGCGATCGACGCCGGCGCCGCGACCTGGCAGGACGCCTTCCGGCGGGCTTTGCCCTGCGTGCAGGAGCGCGAGGCGTGGCTGGGCGTGCGCCCGTCGGAGCCGCAGGCTTTCTTCGGTGCCCAGGTGGCCAACCTCGGCGTGCCGGGCGCGCCGCCGCTCTCCGCGCGCCTGCAATCGGGCTCTGCTGAGCGACTGAGGGCCGGGCGCCGCTCGCGAGAGCGGCGCCTCTTCATTTTGCCTTCCCCTCCGGGGGAAGGAAGAGAGCGTTGCAGACGTGACAAATCACTGAGTCCAGCGAGACACCGCTGTGACCGGACGCGCGCATCTTCCGACCCGTTCAGAAACACCAACGGGGAGGAGTGATCATGCCGTCAGTCGTCGCGCAGCCGCTCCTCGGCCATCTGGCGCAGCTTGTTGCGCTGGATCTTCGGACCGTTGGGGCTGGGCGTGGTCGGGAAGGCATCGATGGTGAAGACGCGCGCCGGCGTCTTGTAGTTGGCGAGGCCTGCGCGCGCGTGGGCGATCACCGCCTGCTCGTCGAAGCCGGCATCGCCTGTCGGCACGACGAAGGCCACGGCGCGCACGCCCTCGCTTCCCGCCGCCGCAACCACCTGCACGTCGCCGACCATCGGGTGCGCCAGCAGGTGCGACTCGATCTCCAGCGGATTGACCAGGAAGCCGCCCAGGCGCAGCGCGTCGCCCATGCGGCTCAGGAAGACGAAGCTGCCATCTTCGTTGGCGAAGCCCAGGTCGCCGGTCCTGAGGTAGCGGTCCTCGGTGAAGGCGGCATCGGTGGCCTCGGGGTTGCCGTAGTAGCCCACCATCATCGACGGGCCGAGCAGCTCGAGCTCGCCCGCGGTGCCCGCCGGCAGCACCTCGCCGGTCTCTGGATCGCGCGCCCGCGCACCGGCCAGCGGCGAGACCGGATGGCCGCCGCCGCGGGCGCGCGCCTCGACCGCGTCATCGACCCGCCAGGCCGAGAACAGCGCCTGCACCTCGCTCATGCCGTACAGGCCCACCAGCTTCAGGCCGCGCCGGTCGGCGCGCGCCGGCAGGTCGACCAGCGCGCTGTTGAAATTGGCGTAGCCGGCCCAGCGCACCGAGGGGAAGGCGATCTCCGCGTCGCGGGTGGCCAGCAGGCGGTCGTAGATCTCGTCGAAGCCGAACAGCAGGTCGGGCCGGTGACGGTCGATCAGGCCGGCGGCCTCCTCGGGCTCGAAGGCGTCCATCAGCACGATCGGCTGGCCGGCGGCGAGCGTCGCGATCGCGACGTCGAAGCCGTAGACGCCGCACAGCGGCAGCCAGCCCATGCCGGGCGCGGCGATCCGGAAGCTGCGCGCCACGCGCAGGCAGTGCGCGGCGATGGCGCCCTGGCGATGCAGGACGAATTTCGGCGCCCGGGTCGTGCCGGACGTGGTGAAGATGTTGCAGCCGGCATCGCCGCCGCCATGGATCACGTCCATCGCCGGACGCTCGATGAGCTCATCGAAGGTGACACGCTGCAGGCGCTCGAGCGCCGGCGGGATCTGCGCGGGCTGCTCGCCCACGATCACCACGCCGCTCAGGCCCTCGAGCGCGTCGGCCGGGATGTCCGCGAGGATGCCCAGGAAGTCGATGCGCCGGAAGCCGGGCGCGCAGGCCAGCACCTTGGCGCTGGACCGCGCCACGATGTCGGCGACCTCGACGGCGCGGAAGCGCGTGTTCACCGCCACCGCGATGGCGCCCAGCCGGCAGCAGGCGAAATAGAGCGCCAGCCAGGCCGGCACGTTGGGCAGCCACAGCGCCACGCGGTCGCCGGGACCGACGCCGAGATCGGCCAGGCCCTGCGCGGCGCGGCGCGCCAGGTCCTCGAGCTTCGCCCAGCTGATGCGCTGCTCGCCCGCGACGATCGCCGTGCCGGCGGGTTCGCGCGCGGCGTGGCCGGCGAGCAGGGCGGTCAGATCGTTGGCGATCAGCAGGCGGGGGCGGGACTCGGTCATCGCCATCCGCCCTACGACAGCCGCCGCGCCGCATCAAGCGTTGCAGTCCGTTTCATTCCGTAGAGCGTCCCATCCCCCAAGACATGGAGTGACCCATGGCCCTCGACAGCGTTCTCGACTCCCTGCCGGCCAAGCTCGGCGGCGTGAATTCCGCCCAGAGCCTGCAGCCGATCATCGACCAGCTCGCCGCCGGCGCCGGCGATTCCGGCATGCGCGGCCGCATCGCCAGCATGGCCGCGGCCAGGAACCGCAGCGAGCTGGACGACAAGGTGCTCAACGTCATGGCGGCCGGCGCCCTCGGCGTGCTGCCCGGCGGCGACAACCTCAAGCCCGTGCTCGAGCCGATCTATGGCTGGCGGGTGAACTCGTTCCTGTCCGCCCTGCGTCACGCCATGGTCAACAGCAAGGCGCTGAAGGAGACGATGAAGAAGCGTTCCGGCCAGTTCATCTTCTATCCCGAGTTCTATACCGAGTTCCCCGATTCGGTGGACGACCGAATCGCCGCCGTGGCGCGCGCCCATGCCGGTCTGGGCCCGACGAGCCCCGACCTGCCGGCGCTCTACACGCTGGGCGGCCTGTTCGACGGCGCCGACGCGGCGAACCAGCTCAAGGCGATGGGCAAGGGCGGCGGCGGCACGAGCTGCATCATGACGGCGCGCGGCGTCTACCACGCCGCCGGCTGCGACATGATCGATGGCGGCGAGGTCTCGATCAACGTGCCCGGCGGCGCCGAGCTCGGGCTGGGCACGCCCACCAAGAAGACCAACATGGTGAAGAACAAGGACAACAAGTGGGTGCAGCAGACGACGTGGAAGGTCAACCACATCCGCGCCGACGTCGCCCATAACGGCAAGAAGTTCCAGGACAACAACAAGGACGTCCGCCCGCATCTCACGATCGGCGACATCTACATGGTCGAGGGCACCGGCGATCACCTCTATCTGGCGCGCGGCAACGGCGCCTATGCCGTGCATGTCGGCATCATCGTCGGCCATTCCGGCGACACCTACTTCACCGTCGATGGCGGCGCCGGCAACGGCGCCGACGTGACGCTGAGCCCGCTGCGCGAGCTCTCGTTCAAGAAGGACGTCGGCTGGGCCTTCGGCGAGCGGACCAAGTGGGGCGTCAGCTTCGCCAATACCACGCACAGCTTCAACGAGAAGGAGGTCGCGCAGATCGCCGCCGCCGACGACGACCTGACCACCGACGCCGGCATCCTGGCGCGCCTCGCCAGGGAGGAGGCCTTCAAGCCCTACAAGAAGCCCTTCGAGCAGCTGCTCAAGGACTACACCGACAACAAGGGCAAGCCGCGCGAGAAGATGTTCGAGAAGCAGCTCAACATGATGCGCGCCAACATCCAGCGCCTGGCGCGCCAGATCAAGCAGGGCCAGATCGGCGAGATCCGCACCATCCACGGCTGGTGGGAGTCGGAGTCCTACAGCAAGCTGGCCTGGGCCGGTCCGAAGGAGATCGCGACGCTGATGAAGTAGGGGGCAGCGGGTCGCGGGGCGGCCGGGGGCATGTACAAGCTCCCGGCTGCCGCTAAGATCGTCCGGCATGCCGATCCGCTGGACCCTGTCGACTGCCGAGCATCTGGTCTTCGCCAAGGTTACCGGCGAGGTAGGGCGCGCCGAGTTCGAGGTCTACCTGACCGAGGTCGCGGCGGCCGGCGGGATGCCCTATCGCAAGATCCTCGATCTGACCTTCGCGCCGCTGGCGCTGAGCGCCGGCGACGTCAAGGCGATCGGCAAGATCGTCGGCGACTACGCCAGGAACGGCCCGATCGGCGCCTTCGCCATCGTCGTCGACGCCGACGCCACCCGCGAGGCCAGCGCCATTTTCGGCGAGACCGCCCGGGTCGACCGGCCCTTTGCCATCTTCGACAAGCTGGTCGAGGCGCGGGCCTGGCTCGACCGGGTGGCGCCGCCGCCGGGCGGTGTGACGACGTCCGGTTGACGACGTCCGGTTGACAGGGCGGGGGTCGATCCGTATGGTCCGCGCCGCTTCGAATTTCCCCCGGTCGCCCGGGGGTTTGTTTTTGGGAATTCGACCATGAAGATCCGTTCGTCGCTGAAGACGATCAAGACCCGCCACAAGGCCTGCCGCATCGTGCGGCGCAAGGGGCGCGTCTACGTCATCAACAAGACCAACCCGCGCTTCAAGGCGCGCGCCGGCTGATTCCGGCCTGAACCGGGCTGTTTCGACCGGGCGGCGGGAGCGCAAGCTTCCGCCGCCCGTCGTTTTGGGGGATGGTTCGGCCGCGGGGTGCGTAGCCTTCCTGTCTGAGCCGGGGAGACGGACATGGTGCCGAGGTTGGGACATCTGGCGGGTGCGGCCGGGCTGGTCGCCAGCCTGCTGTCGGCCACGCTGGCCTGGGCCGAAACCCGGCCGCCGGCCCCGCCGCCCTCGCCGGCCGGCCATGGCGTGGCGCCGCCCAAGGGCGTGAAGTGGGAAGGCCCGGACTACGACGCCACCAAGAACCGCACGCCGGCCAAGGGCAAGGGCTTCACCCTCCCCGAGGTCGACGACGAGGTGCTGCGGAAGAGCGGGCGCAAGGGCCAGTAGAGCCCCGCCGTCACAGAACCTGCGCGTCGTCCGGCGGGCGACGAGGCTTCCGCGTCGGGGGCTTTTGCGCTGTATTGCTGCATTATGCAGATGCCGCCGCTCGACCCCGGAATCCTCGCGCGCCGCGCGCAGATCGTGGCCGCCTTGCGCGCCATCGTGCCGGGCGAGGGCGTGATCGACGATGCCGAGGGCATGAAGCCCTACGAGTGCGACGCGCTCTCCGCCTATCGCCAGATGCCGCTGGTCGTCGTGCTGCCGGAGACCGTGGACCAGGTCGCGCGCATCCTCAGCTACTGCCAGGACGCGGGCGTGAAGGTGGTGCCGCGCGGTGCCGGCACCTCGCTCAGCGGCGGCTCGATGCCGGTGGGCGACGCGATCCTGCTGGGCATGGCCAAGTTCAACCGCGTGCTGGAGATCGACATCGCCAACCGCTGCGCGCGCGTGCAGCCGGGCGTCACCAATCTCGGCATCAGCCAGGCGGTGGCGCACGAGGGCTTCTACTACGCGCCCGATCCCAGCTCGCAGATCGCCTGCTCGATCGGCGGCAACGTGGCGGAGAATTCCGGCGGCGTGCATTGCCTGAAATACGGGCTGACGACCAACAACCTGCTTGGCCTCGAGATCGTGCTGATGAACGGCGAGGTGGTGCGCCTGGGCGGCAAGCACCTCGATGCCGAGGGCTACGACCTGATGGGGCTGATGACCGGCAGCGAGGGCCTGCTCGGCGTGGTCACCGAGGTCACCGTGCGCCTGCTGCGCAAGCCCGCTACGGCGCGCGCCGTGCTGCTGGGCTTCCCCACCGAGTCGGGCGCCGCCGAATGCGTCGCCGCCATCATCGCCGCGGGCATCATCCCCGGCGGCATGGAGATGATGGACAGGGACGCCGTGCAATGCGCCGAGAACTATGTCGGCGCCGGCTATCCGCTCGACGTCGAGGGCCTGCTGATCGTCGAGCTCGACGGGCCGGGCGTCGAGGTCGACTACCTGATCGAGCGCGTCGCAGGACTGGCGCGCGAACGCGGCGCCACGACGATCCGCGTCAGCGAGGACGAAGCGCAGCGCGTGCTGTTCTGGGCCGGGCGCAAATCGGCCTTCCCGGCGGTG
>CAYNOF010000757.1:0-7866 GCA_964398335.1 uncultured Rhizobiaceae bacterium | reverse complement strand
AGCAGCGAGGTGCCGACCTCGGCGCCCTTGCCGGTGCGGTCGCGCTGGCGCAGCGCGATCATGATCGAGGCGAAGAGCGCGGTGGCGGTGGCGTGATCGCCCGAGCCCGGCGCCGAGAAGGCCGGCGGCGCGCCTTCGTAGGTCATCGCATCGAGCAGGCCGGCGCGCGCGAAATACGCGGTGGCGTCGAAGCCCGGCTGGCCGGCATCGGGACCGCTCTCGCCGTAGCCGGTGAGCGAGGCATAGATCAGCCGGTCATTCAGCGGCCGCAGATCCTGCGCGCGCACCTTCAGGCGTTCGCGCACCGCGGCGGGGTAGTTCACGACGGCGATGTCGGCCTTGGCGACGAGCTTCTCGAAGGCGGCGCGTCCCTCGGGGTTCTTCAGGTCGACGGCGAAGGAGCGCTTGCCGCGGCTGGTGAACTCCCAGCAGAAATTCACCGGATGCGGCGGCACACCGTGCGACTGGCCGAAGCGGCGGAACGGATCGCCTTCGACCGGCGGCTCGACCTTGATCACGTCGGCGCCGAAATCGCCGAGGATCGTCGCCGCCGCGGGCGCGGCGACGAAGGTCGAGACGTCGAGCACCAGCAGCCCGGAAAACGGCAGACTCTCGTCGGTCATGGTCCGCGCCTCTCCTCGCGCCGTCGAGGCAACACCACGCGGCCGGCCACCGTCAACCTGCCGGCCTCACCGTGCGCCACCCTGCGAAAGGCGGCGCGCCAGTGCCGCGGCGATCACCAGCAGCGCCGCCGCCAGCACGGCATAGGCCAGGGTGAAGCTGCCCGCCGCCTGCACGATGGCGCTGAAGATCGCCGGGCCGATGACGATGCCCGCGAACATGAAGGCGGTGATGCCGCCGCTGGCCTCCGACGTCCGGCCGGCCGGCGCGCGCCGCGCGATCTCGCCATAGACCACCCCGGCCCACCCGATGGTCGTCGAACCCAGCACGACGCTGACCGCGAGGATGGCGATCGAGGACCAGTCGATGGCGAAGCGCGTCACGACCAGGGTGCAGAGCGCCGCCACGATCGACAGGCCGGCGAGCACCAGCAGCGGGCGGCCCGACCAGTCGGCGACGGCGCCCCAGATGACACGCCCGGCGACACCGGAGAGCTGCGCCACCGCGAGCGCGAAGCCGGCGGCGGTCAGCGACAGGCCGATCTGCTGCACCAGATAGGTGACATAGAACGCCGATACGCCGACCTGCCCGGCCGACAGGGTCGCCGCCGCCAGCGCGATCAGGCGCAGGTCGGGCTGGCGCCAGATCAGCGCCATGCCGCCCCACACGCCCGGCAGGCTCACCGGCCGCTTCGGGTCGCGGTCGCTGTCCATGTCCCGTTGGCAGAGCTGGACGAGAAGCAGCGACAGCAGCCCTGCCGCCATCACGGCGAGCAACGCCCCGCGCCAGGTCCACAGCAAGGTCAGCGCGGGCAGGATGGCACCGGCCAGCGCACCGCCCAGCGGCACGCCGGTCTGCTTGATCGACAGCACGGTGCTGAGCACGCGCGGCGGCGAGACGCGGAACAGCAGATGCGAGCTGGCCGGCGTCGGCGCGCCCATGCCGAGCCCGAGGACGAAGGCGCACAGCATCAGCCCGGCGACACGACCACTGAGCGCCAGGCCGAGCCCGACGGCGCCCAGCAGCAGGCTGAGCTGGCAGACGCGGATCGGCCCGAAGCGCGGCACCAGCGCGCCGCCGACCAGAGCCGAGGCCATGCCGCAGCCGTACAGCACGGTGGTGTAGATGCCGATATTCGCCGCCGCGACGCCGGCCTCGGGCGCGATCACCGGCGCCAGCACCGGGATCGAGGCGGCGCCGATCGAGACCATCGACTGGATGGCGAGCATGACGCCGAGGGCGGGTACGACGCTGCGCAGGTTCGCGATCGATGTGACGGTCATGAGCACGACAACCCTACCGCGTCCGGCCTGCGCGTTCTCGGGCATGCGTCCGTCTTGCGAAACACGCGCGCGATGCACGCGGCGATTCTTTGACTCGCCCGCAAGCCGCCCGTAGGCTTCCTGACGTCGAGCGACCCGACAGAGGTGCCGGCACAGGGACAGAGAAACGACCAGGACCGATGCAGGCCTATATCGCGCGCCGTCTGCTTGCCCTGATTCCCACGCTGTTCTTCGCCAGCGTCATCGTCTTCGTCACGGTCCGTCTCATCCCCGGCGACATCATCGATTTGATGATGAGTCAGAACGACATCAGCGCCGGCAAGAAGGACCGCGAGGCGCTGCAGGCGGCGCTCGGCCTCGACCAGCCGATGCACACGCAATATGTGCGCTGGATCGGCGCCATCCTGTTCTCCGGCGACATGGGCAAGTCGCTGTGGCAGAACACGCCGGTCACCGAGCAGATCCTGCAGCGCCTGCCGATCACCTTCGAGCTCGGCCTCTTGTCGCTGATCGTGGCGCTCAGCGTGGCGATTCCCATCGGCGTCTATTCGGCGATCCGCCAGGACACCGCCGGCGACTACATCACCCGCTCGTTCTCGATCCTGATGCTGGCGGTGCCGAGCTTCTGGCTGGGCACGCTGGTGATGGTCTTCCCGTCGATCTGGTGGGGCTGGTCGCCGCAGATCAAGTTCGTACCCTTCTCGCAGGACCCGCTGGCCAATCTCGGGCAGATGATCGTGCCGGCGATCATCCTGGGCTGCTCGCTGTCGGCGATCACCATGCGGCTCACCCGCACCATGATGCTCGAAGTGCTGCGCCAGGATTACGTGCGCACCGCCTGGGCCAAGGGGCTGAGCGAAGGGCTGGTGGTCTGGCGCCACGCCTTGCGCAACGCGATGATTCCCGTGGTCACCCTGATCGGCCTGCAGGCGCCGATCCTGATCGGCGGCGCGGTGATCATGGAGCAGATCTTCGTGATCCCCGGCATGGGCCTGCTGCTGCTCGAGGCAGTCAGCCAGCGTGATTATCCCATCATCACCGGCGTGTTCCTGGTCGTCGGGCTGGCGGTGATGCTGATCAACCTGATCGTCGATCTCAGCTACGGGCTGCTCGACCCGAAGGTGCGCTATCGATGACCACAGTCGCCGAAAGCGCCCCGATCAAGACCGCGCCGCGCCCGCGGCGCGGCCCGTTCGCCGATTTCATGGTCCGGCTGTTCCGCGAGAAGCCGCTGGGTGCGGCAGGCGCGGTGATCTGCGTGGTATTCCTGTTCTGCGGCCTGTTCGCCGACGTGCTGGCGCCCTACGGCTTCAACCAGATCAGTCCGCTCAACCGGCTGAAGCCGCCCAGCCTGCAATTCCCCTTCGGCACCGACAATCTCGGCCGCGACATGCTCTCGCGCTGCCTCTACGGCGCGCAGCTCTCGGTGATCATCGGCTTCTGCGCCGCCGGGCTGGCCACCGTGATCTCGATCGTGCTGGGCGTGCTGACCGGCTATCTCGGCGGCAAGGTCGACATGGTGGTGCAGCGCTTCGTCGACGCCTGGATGAGCTTCCCCGAGCTGATCGTGCTGATCGTCGTGGTCTCCGTCGTCGGGCCGGGGATGCCGCAGATCATCGTCGTGCTGGGCCTGGCGCTGGGCATCGCCGGCTCGCGCATCGTGCGCGGCGCAGTGGTCTCGGTGCGCGAGAACATGTACGTGCATGCCGCCAAGTCCACCGGCGCCAGGACGACGCGCATCCTGTGGCGCCACGTGCTGCCCAACGTGATGGCGCCGGTGATCGTGCTGTTCACCAACCGCGTCGCGGTGGCGATCCTCGCCGAATCCGGCCTGTCGTTCCTCGGCTTCGGCGTGCCGCCGCCGGCGCCGACCTGGGGCGGCATGCTCAGCGGCTCCGGCCGCGCCTACATGTACCAGGGACCATGGCTCGCGCTCGCGCCCGGTCTGTGCCTGACCATCGTCGTCTACGCGATCTCCGTCTTCGGCGACGCGTTGCGCGACCTGCTCGACCCGCGCATGCGCGGGTCGCGTTAGCCCATCCAGAGGAGAGTGAGCATGGCGTACGACATCGTGATTCGCGGCGGCGAGATCGTCGACGGCACCGGCGGCGAACCCTATCGCGGTGACGTCGCGATCCAGGACGGCAAGATCGCCGCGCTGGGCAAGGTCGCCGAGCGCGGCACGCGCGAGATCGACGCCGACGGCCTGACCGTCACGCCGGGCTTCGTCGACATCCACACCCATCTCGACGCGCAGATCGGCTGGGATCCGGATTGCACGCCGGTGAGCTGGCACGGCGTCACCACGGCGCTGATGGGCAATTGCGGCGTGACATTCGCGCCGGTGAAGCCCACCGACAAGGAACTGCTCGCCGGCATGATGGAGACCGTCGAGGACATCCCGCGGCATGCGATCCTCAGCGGCCTGCCGTGGAGCTGGGAGGATTACGGCGGCTATCTCGACGCCATCGAGAAGCTGCAGCCCGGCATCAACATCGCCGGCCTCGTCGGCCACAGCGCCGTGCGCTTCTACGTCATGGGCGAGCGCGCGGTGGAGGAGCAGGCGACGCCGGAGGAGCGCCGGCAGATGGCCGACATCGTGGCCCGATCGATCGACCGCGGCGCCGTCGGCTTCTCGATCAACCGCTTCGCCGAGCACAAGCTGCCCGACGGTCGTGCCATCCCGGGCACCTTCGCCGACCCGGTCGAGCTGGTCGACATCGCCAAGGTGGTCTCGCCGCGCGGCGCGCTGATGCAGGCAGTGGGCGCCGATCTCGGCCTGCTGCGCGCGCTCGCCGACGACGGCAACAGCCGCGTGCTGTTCAGCTACGGCGCCGGCAACGGCGACCTGGCGATGGCGCAGCAACGGCGCATCGCGCTCGAGCAGGTCTGCGCCGGCCGCGACATGACCGCGATCACGCAGGTGCGCGGCTCGGGCATGATCTACGGCCTGCAGGCCGGCCTGCCGGTACGTGGACCGAGCTGGTCGCGGCTGCGCCGCCTGCCGACGCTCGCCGAGCGCGTCGCGGCATTGCGCGATCCGGAGTTCGTCGCCCAGCTGATGGCCGAGGCCAGGACCAACGGCTTCAAGCAGAACCTCGGCACGCCGGTCGAGAAGGTCTTCTACCTCGGCGCCGGGCCGACGCCCGACTACACGGCGGGCGAGGAGATGTCGCTGGTGAAGATGGCCGAGCGGCGCGGCGAGCACTGGGCCGAGACCTTCCTGCGCATGTCGCGCGAGACCAACGGCCGCGCGCTGTTCACCCTGCGCATGTTCAATCCCAACCTCGAGGCACTGAAGCACATGTTCCAGAGCGAGCATTGCTTCCCCAGCCTCGGCGATGCCGGCGCGCACGTCACGCAGGTGATGGACGCCGGCTGGGCGACCTTCATGCTGTCGCACTGGGTGCGCGGGGTCGGCTTCTTCACCATGAGCGAGGCGATCAAGCGGATGACCGCCATGCCGGCGCGCATCATGGGGCTGAAGGATCGCGGCACGCTCGCGGTCGGCAAGCGCGCCGACGTCAACGTGTTCGACGCCGGCAAGGTGGCCGAGCTCCAGCCGGAGCTGGTGAGTGATTTCCCCGGCGGCGCCTCGCGCTTCATCCAGAAGTCGACCGGCTACAAGGCGACCCTGGTGAACGGCGAAGTCAACGTGCTCGACGGCGAGCTGACCGGCACGCGTGCCGGCCGGGTGCTGCGCCACGGAGGCTGAGCGACAGGACAGGAAGGAAGAAGAAGCTGGGCCACCGAGCCAGCCGATCATGGGTTCCCTCCTGCCCGCATTCGCGGGGAGAGGGCAAACAGAGACGGAGGCAGGCATGTTCAGGGGATTGAGACGCACCATGCTGGCGGGCGCGGCGGCGCTGGCGCTGGCGACGGGACCGGCGCTGGCCGAGAACGCCAGCAAGCCGCAATACGGCGGCACGCTGGAGATCGGCACGGTCTACGTGACCCTGTCGGCGCTGTCCTGGGATCCGGCCGACTGGAACTGGAAGTCCAACCACGACAGCGGCCAGTTCTACGAGCAGCTCTTCGTCGGCGACCTCAGCAAGGCCAAGCGCAACGGCGGCACGCAGGCCTTCGTGCTCGACGCCCACCTGCCGTCCGAGGCGATCAAGGGCGAGCTGGCCGAGAGCTGGGAGTGGAAGAAGGATCCGCTGCGCATCGAGATCAAGCTGCGCAAGGGCGTGATGTTCCCGGCCAAATCAGGTGTGATGGAAAGCCGCGAGCTCACCGCCGACGACGTCGTGTACAGCTACAACCGCCTGAACAACAGCCCGAAGAAGCTGCTGGCCTATTTCGACCACGTCGAGAAGGTCGAGGCGACCGACAAGCACACGGTGGTCTTCACCTTCAAGCACTACTTCGCGGAGTGGGACTACCGCTTCGGCTGGGGCTACTACTCCGGCATCCATCCCAAGGAAGTGGTCGACGCCGGCATCTCGAACTGGCGCAACGCCAACGGCACCGGCCCGTTCATGCTGACCGACTTCGTGCAGGGCAACTCCAACACCTACACCAGGAACCCGATCTACTGGGGCAAGGAGACCATCGGCGGCACCGAGTACAAGCTGCCGTTCGTCGACAAGGTGGTCTACCGCACCATCAAGGACGAGGCGACGTGGATCGCCGCGCTGCGCACCGGCAAGCTCGACATCCTCGAGGCGATCCGCTGGCAGAACGTCGAGAGCCTGAAGAAGAGCGCACCGCAGCTGCAGTGGAACCGCTGGCTGAACCAGTCCGGCACCTTCATGGCGATGCGGGTCGACGTCGACGGGCCGTTCAAGGACATCCGCGTGCGCCGGGCGCTGAACATGGCGGTGAACAAGCAGGAGATCGTCAAGGCCTACTACAACGGCCACGCCGAGCTCTTCGCCTATCCGCAGCATCCCGACTACGGCGGCTATTTCGAGCCGCTGGAGAAGATGCCGGCCTCGGTGCAGGAGCTGTTCAAGTACGATCCGGCCAAGGCCAAGAAGCTGCTGGCCGAGGCCGGCTACCCCAACGGCTTCACCACCAAGGTGCAGGTCTGCTCGTGCAGCCCCGACCACATGGACCTGCTGCCGCTGGTCGCCGCCTATCTCGAGCAGGTCGGCGTGAAGCTCGAGATCGTGCCGATGGAGTACGCCGCGTTCCTCAGCGCCATGACGACGCGCAAGATGACGCCGGCCTACTTCATGAACAACGGCCACACCAATCCGACGACGACCATCCGCAAGAGCTTCGTCACCGGCCAGCAATGGAATCCCTCGGGCTGGTCCGACCCCGAGTTCGACAAGAAGATGGACGCCGCGTACCAGGAGCCGGACGAGGCCAAGCGCCAGGCGATGCTGCGCGAGATGACGCGCGAGATCCTCGACAAGGCGCCGTACATCTGGCTGCCGACGCCGTATATCTATACGGCGTGGTGGCCGTGGGTGAAGAACTACGGCGGCGAGCTGCGCGTCGGTGCGGTGCGGCCGGGCCCGATCTATGCCCGCATCTGGATCGACCAGGACCTGAAGAAGAAGATGGGCTACTGAGCGCGTGGCTCAGCCCCTCCTCCAGGTCCGCGGCCTGACGACGCGTTTCCGGACCGACGGCGGTGTGGTCACCGCCGTCGATTCGGTGTCTTTCGACGTCGCCGCCGGCGAGACGGTGGCGATCGTCGGCGAATCGGGATCGGGCAAGAGCGTCACCGCGCTCTCCATCCTGCGCCTGATCCCCAATCCGCCCGGCAGGATCGAGAAGGGCGAGGTGATCTTCGACGGCGTCGACCTCCTGAAGCTCGACGATGTCGGCATCCGCGCCATCCGCGGCGACAAGATCGCGATGATCTTCCAGGAGCCGATGAGCTCGCTCAACCCCGCGCTCACCGTCGGCCTGCAGGTGGCGGAGCCGATCAACCTGCACCGCCGGACATCGTGGGCGAAGGCGCTCGACAAGGCGGCCGAACTGCTCGGCAAGGTGCGCATCCCCG
>CAYNOF010000756.1:0-1125 GCA_964398335.1 uncultured Rhizobiaceae bacterium | reverse complement strand
ACCTATCCCGTCGAGCGGCTGGGCACGAGCGCAAAGACACTCGACAACCTGGGCGCCTTCGGTGAAGCGCTGAAGGCGGCAAAGACGCCGATGATCATCGTCGGGCAGGGCGCGCTGGCGCGACCGGACGGCGCTGCGATCCTCGCCAAGGCGCGCGCGCTGGCGTCGGTCAGCGACGACTGGAACGGCTTCTGCGTGCTGCATACCGCGGCGGCGCGGGTCGGCGGCCTCGATCTCGGCCTGACGGTCGAGGGCGGTGTCGAGGGCATTCTCAAGGGTTGCGAGGACGGTTCGATCGACCTCGTCTACCTGCTGGCGGCCGACGAGTTCGATACCTCCAGGCTGGGCAAAGCCTTCGTGGTCTACCAGGGCCATCACGGCGATGCCGGCGCGCACCGTGCCGACGTGATCCTGCCGGGCGCGGCCTATACCGAGAAGCCGGGCGTCTACGTCAACACCGAGGGCCGGGTACAGCTCGCCAAGCGCGCGTCCTACCCGCCGGGCGAGGCGCGCGAGGACTGGGCGATCCTGCGGGCGCTGTCGGGCGTGCTGGGCAAGGCGCTGCCCTACGACACGGCCGATCAGGTGCGCGCGCGTCTCGTCGCCGTGAACCCGGTGTTCGCCGCGGTCGACCAGCAGAAGCCGGGCGCCTGGGGCGAGTTCGGCAAGGACGGTGCGGTGAGCGACGCGCCGCTGCGCTCGCCGATCGCCAATTTCTACATGACCTGCCCGATCAGCCGGGCCTCGCGCGTGATGGCGGACTGCACGGCGCAGCGTCGTGCCAGCCTCGCGGTCGCGGCGGAGTAGGGCGATGACCTTGGCGCAATTCTTCACCCAGCACTGGCTCGGCCAGGCGCTCGTCATCGTCGGTCAGTGCCTGCTGGTGACCGTGCCGTTGCTCGTGGCCGTCGCCTACATGACATACGCCGACCGCAAGATCTGGGGCATGATCCAGCTGCGCCGCGGTCCCAACGTGGTCGGTCCGTTCGGCCTGCTGCAGCCGATGGCCGACGGCGCCAAGCTGTTCCTGAAGGAAACCATCATCCCCAGCGGCGCCAGCGGCGTGCTGTTCATCCTGGCGCCGATGATCACCTTCATCACCGCGCTGATCGCCTGGGCGGTGGT
>CAYNOF010000755.1:0-2321 GCA_964398335.1 uncultured Rhizobiaceae bacterium | reverse complement strand
CGGCGGCGATCGCCGCATCCGGCTGGCCAACAGCCGCTTCACAGAGTTTCTCGATCTGCCGCCCGAGCACGGCGCGGAAGGCCGGCCCTACATCGAGACCATGCGCTACATCTGGGGCCGCGGCGATTTCGGCGGAGGCGACTTCGACCAGGGCGCCGCGGCCTTCTTCGCCCGCCTGCGCGAAGAAGGCGGCATGCACTACGAGCGCGAGATGCCGAGCGGACGGCGGGTCGATTTCAGCCTCACCGCGCTGGCCGATGGCGGCTTCCTCGGCACCTACGTTGACATTACGGAAGCCCAGCGGCATGCCGCGGCGCTCGCGCGGGCGCGCGACGAGGCCTCCGAGGCGCGCCGCCGGCTGGTGACGGCCATGGAAAGCATGGCCGACGGCATCGCCTTCCTCGACACCGATGAACGCCTGCTGCTGTGCAACGAGGCCTATCGCGGCTTCATGCGCGGCCTGCCCGAGATCGTCACGCCCGGCACCAAGCTGGCGGACGCCGTGGCGCATGCCGGCCGTGTCGGCGCCGCGCCGCCGGGACAGGCCGAGTCCTGGACGGTCGCGACCTTGGCCGCCCTGCGCGCCGGCGAGGTCACCCTCATCCCCTATGGCCCGCAACAATGGGCCCGCGTTCTGATGCGGCGGGACGAGGATGAGCGCTCCGTCATCCTGATCACCGACGTATCGCAGGAGCGCCGACGCCAACGCGAACTGGAGCGCGCGCTGGCCACCGCGGAAGATGCCGGGCGCGAGGCCACGGCCGCGCGCGCCCTGCTGCAGGACGCCATCGACTCGACGCCCAACGGCTTCGCGCTGTGGGACGACGAGGACCGCCTGATCGTCTGCAACGAGGGCTATCGGCGGTACTACAACGGCGTGTCGGCGCCGATCGAGCCGGGCCAGCGTTTCGCCGACATCCTCGGCGCCGGCTTCGATGCCGGCCTGTTCGTCGACGCGCCGGATGATCGCAATGCTTTCATCAACGCCACCCTGCGCACGCGGCTCAATCCCGGCATCGCCCCGCGCGAGCATCGCCTGCGCGGCGATCTCTCGCTGCAGGTGATCGACCGGCGCACCGCGGGCGGCGGCCTGGTCTCGGTCTATTCCGACATCTCCGAGCAGAAGCGGCGCCAGCGCGAGCTGGAGCAGGCACGCGACGATGCGGCCAACGCCCGCGCCCGCCTGCTCGACGCCATCGAGGCGATGCCCAACGGCTTTGTGCTGGCCGATGCCGGCGGGCGCATCGTGCTCGCCAACCAGCGCTTCCAAGAGTTCTACGCACCGATCGCCGACATCATCGTGCCCGGCGCCGATATGCGGTGGACGCTGGCTGAAGCGGCGCGGCGCGGCGCGGTGTCGACCGGCGGCAGGAGCATCGAGGACTGGGTCGAGGTGCGCATGGCGATGCGCGCCAATCCGGGCCCGGCGCGGGAGACGCGCCAACCCGATGGCCGTTGGCTCGTGATCGACGAACGGCGCACGCGCGAAGGCGGCTACGCCAGCATCTACACCGACATCTCCGAGCTGAAGCGCCGCGAGGCCGAGCTCGAGCAGGCGCGCGATGCCGCCGAGGCTGCCGGCCGCGACGCCGCCAACACGCGCAGCCGTCTGGTCGACGCCATCGAGGCGCTGCCCAACGGCTTCGTGCTGTTCGACGCCGACGATCGGCTGGTGCTGACCAACCAGCGCTTCCTCGAGTACTACGCCGAGATCGCCGACATCACCGTGCCCGGCGTGCATGTGCGCGAGATGCTGGTCGAGGCGGCCAAGCGCGGCGCGGTGTCGACCGGCGGCAGGCGCATCGAGGACTGGGTCGAGATGCGCATGGCGATGCGCCGCGATCCCGGCGCGCCGAGCGAAACGCGTCAGCCCAACGGCCGTTGGATCGTCATCGGCGAGCGGCGCACGCGCGAGGGCGGGTTGGCCGGCATCTACACCGACATCTCCGAGCTGAAGCGCCGCGAGGCCGAGCTGGAGCAGGCGCGCGACGATGCCGAAGCGGCCAACCAGGCCAAGAGCACCTTCCTCGCCACCATGAGCCACGAGATCCGCACGCCGATGAACGGCGTGCTGGGCATGATGGAGATCCTCGAGCGCCAGGGCATCGACGAGGAGCAGCAGGCAACCGTCGAGACCATGCGCGAGTCGGCACAATCGCTGCTGCGCATCATCGACGACGTGCTCGACTTCTCGAAGATCGAGGCGGGCCGGCTCGATCTTGAGGAGACCACCTTCTCGCTGTCGGGGCTGGTGGAAAGCGCGGTCGACACGCTGCGGCCGCAAGCCGGCCTCAAGGGGCTGAAACTGGCGGTGTCGATCG
>CAYNOF010000754.1:0-3603 GCA_964398335.1 uncultured Rhizobiaceae bacterium | reverse complement strand
GATCTCCTTGAGCGGCTGGATCACGCCGATCTCGTTGTTCACGGCCATGACCGAGACCAGCACGGTCTTGTCGGTGACCGCCGCACGCAGCTTGTCGAGGTCGATCAGGCCGCTCTTCTCGACCGGCAGATAGGTGACCTCGAAACCCTCCTGCTCCAGGTGGCGGCAGGTATCGAGCACGCATTTGTGCTCGGTCACCGTGGTGACGATGTGGTTGCGCTTGTCCTTGTAGAAATGCGCCACGCCCTTGATGGCGAGGTTGTTCGACTCGGTGGCGCCCGAGGTGAAGACGATCTCCTTCTCGTCGGCGCCGATGATCCTGGCGACCTGCGCGCGCGCGATCTCAACCGCCTCCTCGGCTTCCCAGCCATAGGCATGGCTGCGCGAGGCCGGGTTGCCGAACTTCGTGGTGAAGTACGGCATCATGGCGTCCAGCACGCGTGGATCCATCGGCGTCGTCGCCTGGTAATCCAGGTAGATCGGCTGGTCGTTGCGCTTCCACTGGGTGCTGACGGTCATCGCATCCAACTCCTCGAAACTTCAGGCAGCCGCCCGTGCGCGACCGGGCGCGCCCAGCCGACGGTACACATCCGTCCATGCCGCGATCATCCGCTCGGCGTCCGCTTCGGTGGAATTCCAGCCGAAGCTGATGCGCAGCGCCGATCCGGCATCCGTCTCGTCGATGCCCATGGCATGCAGCACGGGCGAGAACCTCACCTTGCCCGACGAGCATGCCGAGCCGGCGCTGATCGCGATGCCCGCAAGATCCAGCGCCATGATCTGGGTCTGCGCCGGCACGCCGGGCATCGCCACGTTCAGCGTATTGGGCAGGCGCGGCGCATCCGCGCCCAGCACCCGCGCGCCATCCAGCGCCGCCTGTACGCGATCGCGCAGACCGGCAAGACGCGCGAAGCGGTCGAGCCCGCCGAGCGCAACCTCCGCCGCTGCGCCAAAGCCGGCGATTCCGGCGACGTTTTCGGTGCCGCCCCGGCGACCACGCTCCTGGCCACCACCGGTTTGCACCGCCGAAAGCGGCGCGCCTTCGCGCAGCACCAGAGCACCGACGCCCTGCGGGCCGCCCAGCTTGTGGGCCGAGAGGCTGAGGTACTCGACGCCGAGCGCCGCCATGTCGAGCTCGATCTTGCCGGCCGCCTGCACCGCGTCGCAGGCCACCAGCGCGTCATGCCGGCGCGCGAGGCGCACCACCTCGGCCACCGGCTGGATCACGCCGGTCTCGTTGTTGGCCAGCATCACGGCGACAAGCGCCGGTTCCGCTGACGCCGCGAGCATGTGCTCGAGCGCATCAAGGTCGATCACGCCGCTGGCGTGTACCGGAATGCGCTCGGCCTGCTCGACCGGCGTGAGCACGCTGTCGTGCTCGATCGCCGAGACCAGCACGCGCGCGCGGCCGCAGCCACGCAGCGCCAGATTGTTCGCCTCGGTACCGCCTGAAGTGAAGATCACGTTGGCGGCCGTGCCGCCGACCAGCGCCGCGACCTGCTGCCGGGCGCGATCGACGCGGCCGCGCGCGGCGCGGCCGAAGCCGTGCACCGACGAGGCGTTGCCGACGGCGCGCATGACCTCGACCATCGCCTCGATGGCCTGCGGGCGCATCGGCGTGGTGGCGTTGTGATCGAGGTACACGGCCATCGGACGAGGCCTTACTCCGCGGCCACCGCGGTCGCGCCGTTGGCGCGTGCCGGCAGCGCCACATCGTCGGGCACGGCCGGCGAGAACGGCTTGGCGGCGCCCAGCACGCGGCGCTCGACCACGTCCTCCAGGGTCACGGAACTCAGGAACAGATGGATCTGGTTGCCCAGCTCGGCCCACAGGTCGTGCGTCAGGCAGCGCGAGTGGTCGCTGTGGCAGCCGATCGACGAATTGCTCTTGCAGCGTGTGGCGGTGATCGGCTCATCGACCGACAGGATGATGTCGGCGACGCGGGTGCCGGATGCACCGCGCGCCAGCAGATATCCGCCGCCCGGTCCGCGCACGCTCTTCACCAGCCCGCCGCGGCGCAGGCGCGCGAAAAGCTGCTCGAGATAGGAAAGTGAGATCTCCTGGCGCTCGGCGATGTCCGCCAGCGACACAGGCTTGGTCTCGCCATGGCGGGCCAGATCGACCAGCGCCATCACGGCGTAGCGTCCCTTGGTGCTGAGCTTCACGCTCTGCCTCCCTCGTTCGCGTCCGACCCTCGATCGTCCGACCGGGCCCGCCTTGGCGTCGTCCGCTGCCGTCCCCGATCTCCACTACCGGCGTCGATCGCATTGAAATCGCTCTTGAAAGCGCGGCCAGCGACACGGATAGTGGCAATTCGATGATCGGAGTGATCTCCAAAAAGCCGACTGTCGTAGTCGGATATAGGAAAACCGACTACAGCGGTCAAGTTTAGAATCGTGTCGGTTCAATGGGGTTGGCCCAACAATCCCAATCCACACCAAGGGTCTTGGACGGCAAAGCCGCCGGGGACAGGGCGAGGCGAGCGCACGGATGCCTGATGTCATCTTCACGGGCCCCGAGGGGCGCCTGGAAGGCCGCTACCACCAGAGCAAGGAGCCCAACGCGCCTATCGCGTTGATGCTTCACCCACACCCGCAGGCCGGCGGGACGATGAACAACAAGGTGGTGTTCACCCTGTTCCACGTCTTCGTCACCCGCGGCTTCTCGGTGATGCGCTTCAATTTCCGCGGTGTCGGGCGCTCGCAGGGCACCTTCGACAACGGCCAGGGCGAGCTCAGCGACGCCGCCGCGGCGCTCGACTGGCTGCAGGGCATGAACCCCGACGCCAGCGCCTGCTGGGTCGCCGGCTTCTCCTTCGGCGCCTGGATCGGCATGCAATTGCTGATGCGCCGGCCCGAGATCGACGGCTTCGTCTCGGTGGCGCCGCCGGCCAACAGCTACGATTTCGGCTTCCTGGCGCCCTGCCCGTCCTCCGGCCTGATCGTGCACGGCGACAAGGACGAGGTGGTGCCGGCGGCCGACATCCAGAAGCTGGTGGCCAAGCTCTCGCTGCAGAAGGGCATCACCGTCGAATCGCGCACGGTGAAGGGCGCCAACCACTTCTTCCACGACTGCCTCGACAAGCTCGCGGTCGAGGTCGACCGCTACGTGGCGAAGTCGATGAAGCCGGCGCCGGCGAAGACCTGATCAGGGCCGGTGCAGCACGCCGCCGACGATCGGGCGGCTGGCTCCGGTGGTTGACGGGAACGAGTTCGGCAATCCCTTGAGATGGCGCACGGCCAGGAAGCCGAAGGCCTGCGCCTCCAACGCCTCGACATTCCAGCCGAAATCGGAGCCGGTCGTGACCCGGCCGTCGACAAGCTGGCTCAGCCAGCGCATCAGCGTTTCGTTGCGAGATCCACCGCCGCAGACGATCCAGGTGGTCGCGGCTGCCGGAAAGTGCGCTTGAGCGGAGGAAATACTCAAGGATATACAGTAAGTTATCGTTGAAATTTTATCTTGTACATTATGTGAAATCGGAAGATTGAATACAAAATCATTTCTATCCAAAGATTTGGGCGGAAATATTGAGAAATACGACGAACTAAGAAAGTTCCTGACAACGCCCCTCAGAATCTCACCTTTTGCTGCAATATTACCGTC
>CAYNOF010000753.1:0-4078 GCA_964398335.1 uncultured Rhizobiaceae bacterium | reverse complement strand
TAGAGCGGGCGCAGATAGGGATCGACCTTGTCCTTGAGGTCGCCGGGCAGGAAGCCCAGCCGTTCGCCGGCCTCGACCGCCGGCCGCGACAGGATGATGCGCTCGACCGAGCCCGCCGTGAGCATCGACACCGCCATGGCGACGGCGAGGTAGGTCTTGCCGGTGCCCGCGGGCCCCAGGCCGAAGACGAGATCGCGGTCGCGGATCGCCTCGACATAGTCGCGCTGCGTCGGCGAGCGCGGCTGGATCACGCGGCGCCGCGTGCGGATGGTGACGGCATCGCCGCTCGCGGGGCCGCCGCCGACCTGGGCGAAGCGCACGGCGGCATCGACGTCGCCGGCCTCGACCGTCTGGCCGCGGCGCAGGCGTTCATAGAGCGCGTTGATCGCCGCGCCGGCCTGGGCGACCGACTCGCTGGCGCCGGTGATGGCGATCTGGTTGCCGCGGCTGTCGATGCGCACGCCCAGCAGCTGCTCGACGCGCACGAGGTGGCGGTCGTGCTGGCCGACCAGGCTCTGCAGCAGCGCGTTGTCGTCGAACGACATGCGGCGCACGTCGTTGGCGCGCGTGGCGGTATCGTCGCTCACGCCGCGACTCCGAGCGCCGTGACCACGTCGCCGGCCAGGCTGTTGGGATGGCCGCTGGCGATGCGCACCTCGACCAGCCGGCCGATCAGCCGCTCCGGCGCCTGCGCGTGCACCGATTGCAGCCACGGCGACTTGCCGATCAGCTGGCCCTCGCGCCGGCCGCGCTCGTGGAACAGCACCTCGATGGTACGGCCCGCGGTGCGCTCGTTGAACGCGGTCTGCTGCGCGCGCAGCAGCGATTGCAGCGCCGCCAGCCGCGCTTCCTTGACCGCCTCCGGAACCTGGTCGGACATCGCCGCGCCGGGCGTGCCCGGCCGCATGCTGTACTTGAACGAGAAGGCGGAGGCGAAGCCGACCGCCTCGATCAGCCGCATCGTGTCGTCGAAATCGGCGTCGCTTTCGCCGGGGAAGCCGACGATGAAGTCCGACGACAGCGCGATGTCGGGCCGCGCGGCGCGCAGCTTCTCGACGATGCGAAGATAGAGATCGCGCTGATGCTGGCGGTTCATCGCCTCCAGCACGCGGTCGGACCCGGACTGCACCGGCAGGTGCAGATAGGGCATCAGCGCCGGCACGTCGCGATGCGCGCCGATCAGCGCGTCGTCCATGTCGCGCGGATGCGAGGTGGTGTAGCGCAGGCGGCGCACGCCCTCGATCTCGGCCAGCGCGCGGATCAGGCGTGCGAGGTTCCAGGTCGAGCCATCGGGTGCCTCGCCGTGCCAGGCGTTGACGTTCTGGCCCAGCAGGGTGAGCTCGAGCGCGCCCGAGGCGACCAGGCCGCGCGCTTCGGCGAGGATCGCGGCGGCCGGCCGCGAATACTCGGCGCCGCGCGTATAGGGCACGACGCAGAAGGTGCAGAACTTGTCGCAGCCTTCCTGGATCGACAGGAAGGCGGAGCCGCCGCTGACTGCCGTAGGCGCCGGCAGGAAATCGAACTTGGGCTCGGCCGGGAAGTCGGTGTCGAGCACGCCGGCCCCGCGACCACCGCGGCGTGCGCCGGCGGCGCGCTCGGCGCGGGCCACCATCTCGGGGAGCCGGTGATAGGCCTGCGGTCCGACGACGATGTCGACCATCGGCGCGCGGCGCAGGATCTCCGCGCCCTCGGCCTGCGCGACGCAGCCGGCCACGGCGACCACGAGGTCGGTGCCGCCGGCGCTCCTCTCCGCGCGCTGCAGGCGCAGGCGGCCGAGCTCGGAGAACACCTTCTCCGAGGCCTTCTCGCGGATATGGCAGGTGTTGAGCACCACCATATCGGCGTCGTCCTGCGTCTCGGTCAGCGCATACCCGAGCGGTTGCAGCAGGTCGGCCATACGCTGCGAATCGTAGACGTTCATCTGGCACCCATAGGTGCGGATGAAGAGCTTACGGCGCGGCTGGGCCTTGTTCGGCTGTCTGGTCTCGGTCATGCGTTCGGGTCTGGGCCGCACCCGCACCGTGCGGATCGCAACCGGCGCCTCCTTATCACCATGGCTGAGAGGCGTCGAGTCGGGGAGGGCCTTACCTTTCCCCGGGGAGGGAAGGTTACTCTGCCGCCTTGGCCAAAGGCGGTTGCGTGGGCTCGCCGCGGTTGATCGCCTGCAGGCCCTCGGAGACGGCGCGGAAACAGTGATCGCTGAGCTTCTTGCGGTCGCCGAGCTGCGTGATGTCGACCGGCTCATGGAACTGGACCACCACGCTGCATTCGCCCAGCTTGCAGACGTTCCAGAGATGGCCGGCCAGCTCCATGTCGCCGTACCAGGTGAAATAGGGCCGCCAGTAGCGGCCCAGCGGAATGCCGTCGAGCCTGGTGTAGGCGACGGTGAAGGGCTGCACGCAGAGCGGCTTGCCGCCCGGCCTGACCTGCGCCACGGCGAACAGCGCGCTGCGGAAGGGCAGCACGCGCGTGCCGTCGCTGCTGGTGCCCTCGGGAAACAGGATCAGGCTGTCGCCGGCCTCGAGCCGGCCGATGATGCTGTCGCGGCTCTCGCGCGTGGCGCGCGTGCGGCGCTCGACGAAGACCGTGCGCTGCAGCTTGGCGAGGATGTTGAAGAACGGCCAGGTCGCCACCTCGGCCTTGGCGACGAACGAGCCGGGAATGGTTGAGCCCAGGGTCTCGATGTCGAGATAGGAGACGTGGTTGCCGACATAGAGCGTCGGCGCCTCGGTCGAGCGCGTGCCGCGCACCTCGACCTTCAGGCCGAGGATGATGCAGACGAGGCGGTGGTAGTAGTAGGGCAGGCCGCGTGTGATCGGGCTGATGCGCAGCAGCACCGCCAGCGCCTGGACCGGGATCAAGGTCAAGGTCAGCAGCGCGTAGGCGATCAGGCGAAAGGTGGCGCGGCCGGACGAGCCGAGCGAGGGCGCGGCCTCGCGGAAGGCGCGATTCTCTGCCGAGATCGGTGATTTCATTCGGAGTCGCGCTGGGCGCGCTCGTAGTGCCGGAAATATTTCTCGGTCACCAGGTCGGTCTTGACCACGATGCAGACGTCGACGGTGTTGAACTGGGTGTCGACCACGGCGCCGTCGCCGACGAAGCCGCCCAGCCGCAGGTAGCCCTTGATCAGCGGCGGGACCATGCGCTCGGCCAGCTTCACGTCGTAGCTGCCGGGCGGCAGCAGGTTCATGTCGACATAGCGCTCGGGGAGCGCACGGGCGCGCAGCTCGGGCGGCGCGAGGTGCTTGTGGTAGAGATAGGACAGCGGCAGCGCCAGGCGCTGCAGATCGTTGCCCGGCAGGCTGGCGCAACCGAACATCACCTCGATGTCGAAATGCGAAATGAAGGTGGCGATGCCGCGCCACAGCATGTTCATGGTCGACATGTTGCGCGCCGAGGCATCGACGCACGAGCGGCCGAGTTCCAGCACCTCGCCCGGCCAGTTGGCCAGGCGCGAGATGTCGTATTCGGCGGCCGAGTAGAAGCGGCCATAGGCGGCCGCGGCGCTGCGCCGGATCAGGCGATACGTGCCGACGATCGAGGCCGCGCCGGAGCGGCGGCGGTCGATCACCAGCAGGTGGTCGCAAAGCTCGTCGAAATCGTCGAAATCGCGCTTGCGCGCTTCCATCTCAGGGGTCGGTCGTGCCGCCATCTCTTCGTAGAAGACGCGGTAGCGCAGGGCCTGCGCGGCGTCGAGATCGGCCTCGTCACGCGCCAGGCGAACCTCGAGGTCGCCAGCGACGATCGGGGGTAGGCTGCTGTCGAACCGACGGGGCGCGGGGCTCCGGTCGATGGCGGCGCTGCTCATGCCGCCCATTATCCGGCGGGCGGGCGCAGCGTCCACCGGTTTTTATCGTCCCTGGGACTTCTTGCCGTCGGCATCCTCAGCCTCGGCGGGGACGGCGTAGAGCTCGAGGCGATGGTCGACCAGGCGGTAGCCGAGCTTGCGCGCGATGGCACGCTGCAGCTCCTCGATCTCCTCGTTGTTGAACTCGACCACCTTGCCCGAATGCAGGTCGATGAGGTGGTCGTGATGGGCGTGGGTCGCCTCCTCGTAGCGCGAGCGGCCGTCGCGGAA
>CAYNOF010000752.1:0-5168 GCA_964398335.1 uncultured Rhizobiaceae bacterium | reverse complement strand
TCTTCGAGCGCGACGTTACCGCGGTGTTAAAGATCTACGCCACCGACGGTACCGATCGCGCCGCCTGGTCCGCGCTGGTCGACAAGATGCGCGCGGACGATCAGCGCGCGCCGCTCGTCATCACGCCCTACCCGGCGGACGACGCCGATCGTCCGGATTCCGAGATCGCGCTCGACACGCTGCGCACCGATTGGCGCGCGTTGCGCGACACGCACGATTTCTTCCCGATGCTGAGGAAGCACAAGGTTGGCCGCGTGCAGGCGTTGCGTCTCGTGGGGGAGGAGTTCGTGCAGCATTTGCCTGCCACTGCGGCGCGCGCGATCCTCGAGAGCGTCGCCGCCGCGGCCACACCGATCATGATCTTCGTCGGCAGCCCCGGCTGCATCCAGATCCACAGCGGCCCGGTGAAGCGGCTGGTGAGCACCGGCCCGTGGTTCAACGTGCTCGACCCCGACTTCAACCTGCATCTGCGCGAGACCGCGATCGCCTCGGTCTTCCACGTGCGCAAGCCGACCGAGGACGGCGACGTCAACTCGATCGAGCTGTACGACGCACAGAACCGCCAGATCGCGCTGATCTTCGGCGTGCGCAAGCCGGGCAAGCCGGAACTGCCGGCGTGGCGCGAGGCGATCGCCGGTCTCAGCCGCCCCGTCGCGGCCTGACTAATGTCGGCTCCCCTCCTGCTGCCGCGTCGCCGCGCGCTGATCGCGGCGGCCGGCGCGCCGCTGCTGTTGACGGCGCGCGGCGCTGCAGCCGGCGTGCGTGTGCGCGACGCGCGCGGCCTGGAGGTCGAGATCACCGATGCCTCGCGCATCGTCGCCGTCGGCGGCTCGGTGACCGAGGTGATCTACGCGCTGGGCGCCGAGAAGATGCTCATCGCCACCGACAGCACCAGCCTGTTCCCCGCCGCCGCGCGCGAGACGCCGAAGATCGGCTACATGCGCACGCTCTCGGCCGAGGGCGTGCTGTCGCTGCGGCCGAGCCTGGTGATCACCACGACGGCGGCCGGCCCCGACACGGCGCTGCGCCAGATCGCCGATGCCGGCGTCGCCGTGCTGGTGCTGAGCGACGACTACAGCTTCGACGCCGTCATCGCCAAGATCGAGGGCATCGGCCGCGCGCTCGCGCTCGAGAAGGCGGCGAGCGAGCTTGCGGCGAAGGTACGTGCCGACATGGCCGACGTGAGCGCGCGCATCGCGCAGTCGAAGACCCGGCCGCGCGCGCTGTCGTTCCTGACCTTCGGCCAGGGCGGCGCACCGCAGGCGGCGGGCCGCATGACGGCGGCCGACGGCATCATCCGGCTGGCCGGCGGCATCAACGTCTTCGACGCCTGGTCGGGCTACAAGCCGATGACGCCGGAAGCGACGGTGGCGGCCGCGCCCGAGGTGATCGTGATCGGCACCCAGACCATCGAGGCGATCGGCGGCATCGACAAGGTCCTCGCCGATCCGGCGCTGGCACTGACGCCGGCCGCCAAGCGGAAGCGCATCGCCTCGGCCGATGCGTTGCTGCTGCTGGGCTTCGGGCCGCGAACGCCGCAAGCCGTGCGCATCGTTGCGCGCGTCTTCCATCCCGACATCGAGTTCCCCGACCCGCGATGAGCGAGCTCAGCCTGTCGGCCGCCGCCGCGGTGCCGCGCCGCGTGAAGCGGCGGCTGGCGCTCGTGGTGTTCGGCGTCGCGCTGGTGCTGGCCTTCCTTTGCGCCATCGCCTTCGGCGCCGTGCGCATCATGCCCGGCGACATGCTGTCCATCGTGCTGCGCACCGACGTCGATCCGCGGCTGGAGGCGGTGTTCCTCGCCATCCGCCTGCCGCGCGCCGTGCTGGCGCTGGTGGTCGGCGCGGGTCTCGGCATCGCCGGTGCCTCGATGCAGGGCCTGTTCCGCAACCCGCTGGCCGATCCCGGGCTGATCGGTGTCTCGGCCGGCGCAGCGCTGGCCGCCGTCGCGGTGATCGTGCTCGGCGGCTCGGTGCTGCACCTGATCACGCCGGCACAGCGGCCCTGGCTGCTGCCCGCCGCTTCTTTCGTCGGCGGGCTGATCGCGACGGCCGCGGTCTATCGCATGGGCACGCGCGGCGGCATCACCTCGGTCGCCACCATGCTGCTGGCCGGCATCGCGGTGAATGCGCTCGCGGCCGCCGGCATCGGCTTCCTTACCTACATCGCCGACGAGAACCAGCTGCGCCTGCTGATGTTCTGGACCATGGGCAGCCTGGGCGCGGCGAGCTGGGGCGCGATCCTGCCGGCGCTGCCGCTGGTGGTGATCCCGGCCCTGCTGCTGCTGCGCCACCACCGTGCGCTCGACACCCTGGCGCTGGGCGAGCGCGAGGCGGCGCATCTCGGCATCGAGGTCGAGGGCGTGAAGAAGCGCATCGTCGTGCTGGTGGCGCTGTGCGTCGGCGCCGCGGTGTCGGTCAGCGGCATCATCGGCTTCGTCGGCCTGGTCGTGCCGCACCTCGTGCGCCTGATCGGCGGACCGCGCCATGCGCTGGTGCTGCCCGGCGCGGCGATGCTGGGCGGCGCGCTGATGCTGTCGGCCGATCTCGCGGCGCGGCTGATCATGGCGCCGGCCGAGATGCCCGTGGGCATCGTCATGGCGGCACTGGGCGCGCCGGTGTTCCTCTCGATCATGGCGCGGCGCCACGCCGCGACGGCACTATGACGCTCGCCGTCCACGATCTCGTGCAGCGCATCGGCGGCGTCCCCATCCTCGAGGATATCTCGATCGAGGTGAAACCGGGCGAGATGCTGGGCCTGCTCGGCCCCAACGGCGCCGGCAAATCCACGCTGCTGGGCGCGCTGGCCGGCGACTTCAAGCCGACATCGGGACAGGCCTCGCTCGACGGCCAGGACCTCGCACGCATCGATGCCCTGGCGCGCGCCCGCCGTCGCGCCGTCATGCGCCAGCACGGCGCGCCGGCCTTCGACTTCACCGTGCGCGAGATCGTCGAGCTCGGCCGCTCGCCCTGGGTCGGCCGCTCGACCACGGCGGACGATCGGCGCGCCGTCGGGCGGGCTCTCGCACTGGCCAATGTCGAACGCTTCGCCGATCGCGCCATGGGCACGCTGTCGGGCGGCGAGCGCCAGCGTTCACAGTTCGCCCGCGCGCTCGCGCAACTCGACGCGCCGCCATCGGAACCAGCCGCACAACGCTACCTGCTGCTCGACGAGCCGACCTCGAGCCTCGACCTTTCGCATCAGCATGCGCTGCTGGCGGCGGTGCGCCGTCTCGCGGCCGCAGGCCTGGGCGTCTGCGTCGTGCTGCACGACGTCAACCTGGCGGCGCGCTATTGCGACCGGGTGCTGGTGCTGCGTCAGGGGCGCGCCCATGCCATGGGCACGCCGCTGGAAGTCATGACGCCGGCGATCCTGGAACCCGTCTACGCCGTGCGCTTCGCGGCCCTGCGGGCAGGCGACGCGACGCTGCTGACCGTCGTCGGCTGAGCGGGATCGCCGGCGGTCCCGATTCAGCGCTTCTTCTTCGCGGCTTTCTTTTTCGCCTTGGCCTTCGGTGCGGCCTTGCTCGCGGCGGGGCGCTTGGCGGCGGCGGTGCGGCGCGGCGGATCGCTGATCTCGACGATGACCTCGATCTCGACCGGGATCTGGTTGGGCAGGCCGCCCATGCCGACGGCCGAGCGCGCGTGCTTGCCGCGCTCGCCGAACACCTCGACGAAGAGATCGGAGCAGCCGTTGATCACCTTGGGCTGCTCGCCGAACTCCGGCGTGCAGTTCACCATGCCCAGCACCTTGACGATGCGCACGACGCGATCGAGGTCGCCCAGCTCGGCCTTCATCACCTGGATCAGGCTGACGCCCGTTGCGCGCGCCGCCTTGTAGCCGTCCTCGACGCTCATGCTCTCGCCCAGCCGGCCCTTGATCGGACCCGGCCCCTTGCCGGCGAGGTAGAGCAGGTTGCCGGTGCGCACGGCGTTGACGTAGTTGGCGATCGGCGTCGGCGGCGCCTTAAGCTCGATGCCCAGTTCCTGCAGACGCTTTTCGGTCTTCATCGCGGCCCCCTCGGATGAAGCAGCCTAGCTCAGAGCCTGGCGACTGCCGAGAGAAAGGCGCGGATCAGCTCCGGCGACTTCACGCCGCGACTCGATTCGACGCCCGACGACACGTCGACGGCCTTGGCGCCGGAGGCACGCACCGCATCGGCGACGTTGTCCGCGGTCAGGCCGCCGGCCAGCATCCACGGCAGCGGCACTTTCGCGCCCTGCAGCAGGCGCCAGTCGAAGGGCAGGCCATTGCCACCGGGCAGCGCATCCATGGCGGCCGGTGTGGGTTCGAACATCAGGCGATCGGCCGAGCCGGCATAGGTCTCGACCGCCGCCTCGACGTCGGCGCGCGAGGCGACGTGCACCGCCTTCATGACCGGCAGGCCGGTGGCCTCCTTGATCTTGGCGATGCGCCGCGGCGTCTCGCTGCCCTGCAGCTGGATCATGTCGAGCGCGCCTTCCTCGACATACTCGCCCAGGGTGTCGTCGTTGGGATCGACGAACAGGCCGACGCGGATGATGTGCGCCGGCACGTCGGCCACCAGTTCCTCGAGGTCGTGGAACGCGATATGCCGCGGCGAGAGCGGATAGCAGACGAAGCCGACATAGCGCGCGCGGCCGGCGATCGCCGCGTCGAGCGCCTCCTTCGTGCGGATGCCGCAGATCTTGGCGACGACGGCCATCAGACGATCCTCGCCTCGCCTGTCATGCCGGGCGCAGCGACGGATCTTTCCGTCGCGACCAGGATCCCTCGCTTCGCTCGCGATGACAGGAGGAGGAGCATCAGGCGCCGACCTGGATGCGGATCTTGTCGCCGAGATCGGCTTCGCGCGCGATCGCCTCGGCGGCGGCGCGCGGGTCGGCGGCCTCGGTGATCGGCCGGCCCACGACCAGCGCCGTGGCGCCGGCACGCATGGCATCGCGCGGCGTCATCACCCGCTTCTGGTCGCCCACCGCCGAGCCGGTGGGCCGGATACCCGGCGTCACCAGCAGGAAGTCGGGACCGCAGGCGGCGCGCAGGGTGGCGATCTCCTGCGGCGAGCAGATCACGCCATCGAGGCCGCCCTCGCGCGCCAGCAGTGCCAGGCGCCTGGCCTGATCGGCTGTCGTCTCGTTGACGCCCGTCGCCCTGAGGTCGCTGTCGTCGAGCGAGGTCAGCACGGTCACCGC
>CAYNOF010000751.1:0-2491 GCA_964398335.1 uncultured Rhizobiaceae bacterium | reverse complement strand
CTCAACGCGAAATGTCCGCCCTGAGCGAACCCCTGCAGATCGTCGAGCCGTTCCGCGGCCGCAACGACCTGCGCCGGAACCTCGTCGGCCTGTCGCGCGACGAGCTCAAGGGCGCGATGGCCGAAGCCGGGCTGGAGCCATTCCGCGCCCGCCAGGTCTGGCAGTGGATCTACTGGCACGGCGTCACCGACTTCGGGCGGATGACCAACATCGCGAGGAAGACGCAAGCCCGGCTGGACGAGCTGTTCGTGGTCGAGCGGCCGCAGATCATCACCGAGCAGCGCTCGGTCGACGGCACGCGCAAGTGGCTGCTGCGCTTCCCCGACGGCAACGAGGCCGAGACCGTCAACATCCCCGAGGAGGACCGCGGCTCGGTCTGCGTGTCGAGCCAGGTCGGCTGCACGCTCACCTGCAGCTTCTGCCACACCGGCACGCAGCCGCTCGTGCGCAACCTCTCGGCGGCGGAGATTCTGGGACAGTTCATGGTGACGCGCGACAGCTACGGCGAGTGGCCGACGCCGACCGAGACCACGCGCATGCTCAGCAACATCGTCATGATGGGCATGGGCGAGCCGCTGTACAATTTCGACAACGTCGCCAAGGCGCTGCGCATCGTCATGGACGACCAGGGCATCGCCCTCAGCCGTCGGCGCATCACGCTCTCGACCTCGGGTGTCGTGCCGATGATCCCGAAGGTGGCGCAGGAGCTCGACGTCAACCTCGCGGTCTCGCTGCACGCCGTGAGCGACGAGGTGCGCGACGTGCTGGTGCCGCTCAATCGCAAATGGCCGATCGCCGAGCTGCTCAAGGCCTGCCGCGAGTTCCCCAGCGCCAGGAACAGCCGGCGCATCACCTTCGAGTACGTGATGCTGAAGGGCATCAACGACAGCGACGCCGATGCGCGCGAGCTGGTGCGCCTGCTCAAGCCGATCCACGCCAAGGTGAACCTGATCCCGTTCAACCCGTGGCCCGGCGCGCCCTACGAGTGCAGCTCCAACAACCGCATCCACCGCTTCGCCGAGATCGTCAATACCGGCGGCCTGTCGGCGCCGGTGCGCACGCCGCGCGGCCGCGACATTCTCGCCGCCTGCGGCCAGCTCAAGAGCGCCAGCGAACGCGACCGCAAGACCAGGGTACGCGATCTCGAGGCGCGCGTCGGGGCGTAGAACCAAGCTGCCACTCCGAGCGCAGCGAGGAATCCAGGCACTTTCCCCGGATTCCTCGCCGCGCTCGGAATGACAGGAATTGAAAACGGCGCGGTGGTTGCCCACCGCGCCGCTTCCTTGTCGCCTCGACCCGAGGATCAGACGCCGAGCTGGGTGATGAACTTGGTGTTCAGGTAGGCCTCGATCGCTTCGCTGCCGCCCTCGGAGCCGTAGCCCGAATCCATGACGCCGCCGACCGGCACCTCGGGCAGCGCCAGGCCGTGGTGGTTGATCGACACCCTGCCGCTCTCGAACGCCGCGCCGATCGCTGCCGCGGTCTTGGCCGACCTGGTGTAGGCGTAGGCGGCGAGGCCCCAGGGCAGGCGGTTGGCCTCGGCGACCACCGAGTCGAAATCCTTGAACGGGGCGATCGGCGCGATCGGGCCGAACGGCTCCTCGTTCATGATCCGCGCGTTCATCGGCACGTCGGTCAGCACGGTGGGCTCGTAGAAATAGCCCTTGTTGCCCTGGCGCTTGCCGCCGGTGCGCACCGTGGCGCCCTTGGCCACGGCGTCGCCGACGAAGGCGTCCATCGCCTGCAGGCGGCGGTCGTTGGCCAGCGGGCCCATGCGCGTGGCCGGGTCCATGCCGTCGCCGACCTTGGTCGCCCTGGCCGCCTCGGTGAAGCCGTCGACGAAGCGCGCGTAGTGGCTCTCGTGCACCAGGAAGCGGGTGGGCGAGACGCAGACCTGGCCGGCGTTGCGGAACTTGTTGGCGCTCAGAAGCTTGATCGCGCTCTCGACGTCGGCGTCCTCGAAGACGATCGCCGGCGCGTGGCCGCCCAGCTCCATGGTGACGCGCTTCATGTGCTGGCCGGCCAGCGCCGCGAGGTGCTTGCCCACCGGGGTCGAGCCGGTGAAGGTCACCTTCTTGATGATCGGATGCGGGATCAGGTACTCGCTGATCTCCGCCGGCACGCCGTAGACCAGGTTGATCACGCCCGCGGGCACGCCGGCATCGACGAAGGCCTGCAACAGCGCGGCGCAGGCGGCCGGCGTTTCCTCCGGACCCTTGACGATGATCGAGCAGCCCGCCGCCAGCGCGCCCGAGACCTTGCGCACGACCTGGTTGATCGGGAAGTTCCACGGCGTGAAGGCGGCGACCGGGCCGACCGGCTCCTTGACCACGAGCTGGTAGACGCCCTCGGCGCGGGCCGGGATGACGCGGCCATAGGTGCGCCGCGCTTCCTCGGCAAACCAGTCCATGATGTCGGCCGCGGCCATCGCTTCCATCTTGGCTTCGATGAACGGTTTGCCTTGTTCCATCGTCATGATCTTGCCGATCTC